>DATEGH010000152.1:0-15286 GCA_035280185.1 Terriglobales bacterium | reverse complement strand
GCAATTGGCAATTGGCAATTGGCAATCGAAAGCACGAATAACTCGTACAGGAGCGGGATTGCAGAAGAAACAAGAGACTGTTCTTACGTAGTCGAAATTACGCTTCGTGTCCACGCAAACGCCTCATCCTGCTTTAGCTGTGCTAATTACCAATTGCTAATTGCTAAATGCTAAGAGCTCAACGCCATCTGCTCACTTTCCTTTGCCGCTCGCGCATACACTTCCTGCGCTGCGCGCAGGCCGACGCCAAACTCCACACGCCATCCCAGTTCGGCCAGCACCTGTTCCAGCGCTCCGATGGCGGCGATAGTGTCGAGGTAGTCGTAGTATCCAAGATGGGCGATGCGGAAGAGCTTGCCTTTCATCTCGCCTTGGCCGTTCGCGATCACCGCTCCGAAATGGTTACGGAACGCCTTCACAATGTCGCTGGAATCCATCCCGTCTGGTGAGGCAACTGCCGTGAGCGCCGCTCCAGGCGAACTGGCAGAAAACAGCTTGAGTCCAAGTGCCTGGACAGCGGCGCGCGTCATGGCTGCGGCGGTTTCGGCGTTGTTCACCAGCAGCTCGCGTCCGGCGCTCAGGTCTCCTCCGGCTTGATCGCGAATATAGTCGAGGGCTGCACCTAAAGCCGCCACCAGCGCAGTCGAAGGCGTGTACGACGATTCGCCCTTCGCGCCGTTCTTGTTTTCCTTGCGCAAATCGAAGTAGTAGCGCGGGTTCTTGGATGATTCCATACGCTGCCAGGCGCGCTGGCTTACCGCGCAGTAGGCGAGTCCGGGCGGGATCATCACCGCCTTTTGCGAGCCGCCGATAATTACGTCAATTCCCCAGCCATCCACATCAAAGTGCGTGGTTCCGAGACCCGTAATGGCATCCACCACCAGCAGCATGTCGCTGCCTTTGAGCACCCGCGTGATGCCTTCCACATCGTGCCGCACGCCGGTGGAACTCTCGGTCGCTTGCATGTAAAGCACCCGATGTTCTGGCTTGAGCGCCTGCCGTACCTGCTGTGGCGTGACCGTCTCGCCATAAGGAGCGCGCACCATCTGCACCGCGCAGCCGTATGTCTTGGCCAGACCTTCCCAGCGCTCGCCGAATTTTCCGGCGGAAAGCACCAGCACCTTGTCTCCTGGCGAGGTCAGGTTGGAAACTGCGGCTTCCATTGCGCCCGTGCCGGATGCGGTAAACATCACCACATCATTGCGTGTGCCGATGAACGTCTTCAGGTCAGCCAGCACTTTGGTGTAAAGAACGCGAAATTCCGCCGTGCGATGGTGCATGGTCGCGGCAGCCATGGCGAGTTGCGCGGCGGGAAGCAGTTGTGTTGGACCTGGAGTGAAGAGGCGGCCTTTGCGAATCATCTGTATACCTGTGCGAGTGAGTTGAGGTTATTCGGAAGCCAGATCAATCTGGGTGAAGTCAGCGGGACGCGCCGAGTCAATTTGTGCGCCGTGTTTCAACAGCACCAGGCTTGCCGATGGGTCTTCAATGTTCTCTATCACCAGCAGAGCATCGCCATCAGGAGCGGACCTGGGGGGCGACATCCATTTTATATTCGTAAAGCTTGCCTTGGGAATGCGCGCGAGCAAATCCACTTTAGGAAAAATCGCGTCGTAAGCAACTTCACTGCCGGCCAGCAGGCTTACGCGCCGTTTGCCTTCAGTGTTGATAAGCAGGTAAGCAGAATCCTTTACTGAGCCGCTGCCGCTGAAGTCTCCCACAATACGGCCGGGATTCGCGGCTCCATGATTGCGGGCAAAGCGGACCGCAATCTCAGAGAGCTCATTCGGCTTTGCTACATGCCATCCCTGAAGATGCTGCATCCGCAAAGCATCGCCAGGTTCCACTCCGGAAGAGTTCACCGAAGAACCTTTGCTGCTGCTCTCCACTGCACCGTAAGGCTGGGTCAGAAGTATCGCCACAAGGGCCACCAGCCCGAAGCAGAGCGTCAGCCGGATTGGCCAACTTTTTACCGCCGGCGGAAGCGGCGGGATCACGATCTCTATTCCGCCCGGCATATCTTCGAGCCGCTTAGCCAGCAGGCGCATGGATTCCAGATGATCGAGCACATGGCTGGCCGTGAACTCAGGGATGGTCAACTCGGTCAGGCGCAGAACGCGCTGCTTTAGCGCGAGTCCGGTTTGAGACGAGCAGCAGAGCTCTTCCAGGCCGGCGCGCGCTTGCGCAGTTCCGGCGAAGATCCGCAACTCCACCGGTTGATCGGTGCGAGCGTTGAATTTGCGATCAAGCGAGGCACTGCCGGTGCGCATCATCACTCGTCCTTCACCGCGCAACGAAGCACTCTTGGGTAACAAGGTGAAGGCGAACGTCGCCGGGACACGCATTTGCAAGTCCAGCCCGGGAGTGTTCAATCTCTGCGAGAAACGCAGGATGGCGGGATATCCGCCGTAGTAGCCGGAGAGCATTACATCGCGGCCCTGGCGAATAGGCTGGCTCTTTAGCACTTCCGCGATCTTCAGCACGTCCTGCTCAATGGCTTTGTATCCGCGAAAGACGGCAAAACGCCGCACCCAATACACAATGATGCCCACGATTCCGACCACAACAAGGATGTTCAGAACCATGGCCAGGGGAGACATTGGGCCGATGATACTGGCCCAGAGCTCAAGGAAGCAATGAGGTGAGGCGCTTATAATTCCGGCATGGGAATTTCCGAGCAAGTCCAGAAAGACATGGTCGAAGCCATGCGCAGCCGCGAAGAGTTGCGTCTCTCCTGCCTGCGCATGATGAAGAGCGCGCTCAAGAACAAAGAGATTGACAAGCGTTCTCCGCTCGAGGAAAAGGAAGCCCAGCAGGTGCTTTCGACGTTGATCAAACAGCGCCGCGATTCCATCGAGCAATTCCAGAAAGGCGGACGCCAGGAACTGGCCGATAAAGAAGCCGCCGAAATCAAAGTCATTGAAGCCTATCTGCCCAAAGCTCTCGGCGAAGAAGAAATCACCGCCGCAGTCAAAGCCACCATCGCGGAAATGGGCTCTCCGACGATGAAAGACATGGGCACAGTGATGAAGAATGCCATGGCCCGGCTCCAGGCCGGCGGCGCTCGCGTGGAAGGAAAGACCGTGAGCGAGATTGTGAAGAAGCAGTTAGGAGCCTAGCTTGCCGCGTATTTTCTTCGCGCATCTAAGTGCATTCGAGCCTCCATGCGCGTGCGTTGCGTCACATTGAATCTTCAAGGACTGGGCGAGGAGTGGTTTACCCGGCGCGCAGAGGTAGTCATCAAAGGTCTACGCAAGTATCGCCCTGATGTGGTCTGCCTGCAGGAGTGTACAGTCCGTTACGCAGGCGAACTCTATCAGCAGGCGGCAGCAATTGGCGAAGGTCTTGGGCTGAGAACCGTCGCGTTCAGCCCATACGGTAATCCGATTGAAGTCATGAGCGCCGACCAGGGCGGAATCGCGATAATTGCGCGCGCTGGCCGATGCTCGCGGTCCGCCATCGGCGCTTGCCCATCGGGCACGATCACCCGCCAGATTCGCGGGTCGCTCTTTTTGTAACCCTGCAATCACCCAGCGGCAAACTTGAGGTGGTCACCACCCATCTCTCCTGGTCGCCAAAAGAATCCCCGTTGCGCATTGTGCAGCTCGGAATGGTGCTCAACGAATTCTCATTGGCTGGCTGGACGGAACCGGGCTCACGCGCGGTGCTCATGGGAGACTTCAACGCCACTGATGATGAGCCCGCAATCGAGCTCGCCTGCGAGCGCTTGCAGGATGCTTATCGGGCTTGCCATCCCAGCGCCCCTGGATACACTTGGTTAAGAAAGAACCCTATGAACCGCGGATGGAAGAACATGCCCGACCGCAGGCTGGATTACATTTTCTGCCCCAAAGGTGTTCGCGTGCGCAAGGCTGAGGTGATTCTCCGCGAACCAGTTCCAATCTACGCCTCGGACCACTTTGCGCTTTTTGCCGAAGTGGACTGGCCAGAAGAGAAGAAGTAGGTAACCGTTGAGTCATGCTGAGAGTTTCATTTTGGCGCGCAGGCAGGAGCCTGCGGTCCCGCTCAAATCCTCGGATGTCAGGAACAGCTTTCATCATTCCTGCAAAACGACAGGTTCCGCCGGGAGCACATCACAATAGCAGAACCCATCTCGCTCCACTCGCTCGCCAGTTACAACAGGAATTTCATTCGCGAACATCGGTCCGGCGTAAACGCAGGTGTGGAACTCTCCATTTTCGCCGCACGGATCCACCTCGGCGGGCAGATCAGCCAGCAATTGCTCATCAAATTCGCGGCCAGCAAACTCAGGCGCCAGTTTTTTCGGATCAACGCAAACAAGTTTGGCTTTCAGCCCTGTCCGGATCATTTCGCGCGCAAGCTTGTGGGTGGGAATTTGCCACAACGGAAACACTGGCTCCAGCCCAGTTCCTTGCAACTGGCGCTCACGGTAAGCGCGAATGTCTTCTAAGAACAAATCACCAAAGGCAACGGCTTGTATGCCTTCTGCAATCGCTCGCGCGCAGAGTTCACGCATGATCTCCTCATATTCGAGATTGGAGCAAGGCCAGGGCAGCGGCACAGAAATAAGCGGCAGACCGGCGACCTCTGCCTGAGCTTCCAGAATCGCACGCCGAGTGCTGTGCATGGCCACACGGTCAAAGGCGGAGTTGAGCGTCGTGAGCAGGCCGACGATTTCATAGCCGGTGTTTTGGCGCAGCAGATGGAGAGCCCAGGCGCTATCTTTCCCGCTGCTCCAGGAGAGGAGAAGCTTCTTCGCCATCGCTCAGATGATAACCGCGTCCCTGAACAAAGGCCGCAGTTATCCGCCCGCAATGGCTCCGATAATCATGAATGGCTCGGATCCGGACGCGATTGCATCCGGCAGCGGCGCGTCCGGAGACTCGTGCGAATAGTCTTGCTCGCAGGCAAAGAAGCGCAGAAACGGACGCCGCTGCTTGGTGACGTGATCGCGGATGGTGCCGCGCAACGCCGGATACGCGGCTTCGAGCGCATCCAGGATCGCGCGCGGCGTTGCGGGACCCTGGATCTCCAGTTGTACCTCGTCACGAACCTGCGCCAGAGTTCGCAAATGCGCGGGAAGATAGACTCGGACCATGGCCTTATCCCGCGAGCGTCTGTACTTCAACCGAATACACGGCTGGAAGATCGCGCACGATCGGCGCCCAAGTGTCCCCGGCGTCAGCCGAGGCATATACCTGTCCGCCCGTGGTGCCAAAGTAGATGCCGCACTTATCGAGCGAATCTACCGCCATCGCATCGCGAAGCACGTTCACATAGCAGTCGCTCTGCGGAAGGCCTTTAGTGAGCGGCTCCCATTCATTGCCGCCGGTGCGGCTCCGGTAGACGCGCAGCTTGCCCTCCGGCGGAAAGTGCTCGCCATCACTCTTAATAGGAACCACGTAAATGGTTTCCGGTTCGTGGGCGTGAACGTCAATCACAAATCCGAAATCAGTAGGCAAGTTCCCGCTAACCTCGTGCCAGGAATCGCCGGCGTTGTCGCTGCGCAACACGTCCCAGTGCTTCTGCATGAAGAGCACACCCGGCCGCGCCTTATGCATCGCCACGTGGTGAACACAATGGCCGATCTCAGCGTTGGGATCAGGAATGTACTGCGAATGGAGTCCCTGGTTGATGGGCTTCCAGTTGTGGCCGCCATCGTCGGTGCGGAATGCTCCGGCAGCGGAGATGGCGATATAGATCCGCTTGGGATTGCTTGGATCGAGGATGATGGTGTGCAGGCACATTCCGCCTGCCCCTGGCTGCCACTTCGGACCAGTGCCGTGGCCGCGGAGCCCGGGAAGTTCCTTCCAACTCTGCCCGCCGTCGGCGGAGCGGAACAATGCTGCGTCTTCAATGCCGGCATAGACCGTGTCTGGATCCGTCAGTGACGGCTCCAGATGCCAGACTCGCTTGAACTCCCAGGGATGCTGCGTTCCGTCATACCACTGGTGCGTCGTGAGCGGTTTGCCGTCTGGCCCGGAGGTGTCGTAAACAAATTTATTGCTCTGGCCCTGAGGCATGCCTCCGGGACCGGGCTCCGGCGCGCCGCCGGGTGTTTCCCAGGTCTTACCACCGTCGCTCGAGCGCTGGATGATCTGCCCGAACCAGCCGCTGGTTTGTGATGCGTAAATCCGGTTTGGATCGGCGGGCGATCCCTTCAGGTGATACATCTCCCACCCGGCAAAGTGAGGCCCGCTGACCTCCCAATTCTGCCGCTTTCCGTCTGAACTCAAGATGAACGCGCCTTTTCGCGTACCGACTAAGACTCGTACCTTGCTCATCCCAGCACTCCTTATTGAAATCACTTCAGAATGTATAAAAATCATCGCGCGGAGCCAATACGTCCGCATTTGCATTCAATCTCTCTGCTATTTTTTCCCGGAACTCGCCAGTCGTCCGGCCTTCTCACGCAGCCGTTCTTCCTGCTGCCGCAGTTCTGGAGTAAATTCTTTCCCGAAATCTTCGGCTTCGAACACCCGACGGATTTCGATCTCGGTTCCTCCATCGAACGGAGCGCGCTTGAGCCACTCCACCGCTTCATCCATCGATTTCACTTTCCATAGCCAGAAGCCGGCAATCAGTTCCTTGGTCTCGGCGAAGGGACCGTCAGTGACTGTCCGGTTTGCGCCTGAAAATTTTACTCGCTTGCCCTTGGAACTGGCGTGGAGGCCTTCGCCGGCAAGCATGATTCCCGCGTTCACCAACTGTTCGTTGAACTTGCCCATGGCGGCGAGAATTTCGCGGCTGGGAAGAATCCCGGCTTCTGAATCTTTATTGGCTTTCACAATGACCATGACTCGCATCGGAATCTCTCCTATTGCTGAATTAGTTTTCGTCTTTCATCGGTACGACGAGCGACTGGCCACAAATCGACAGCCATAGAAATTTTTCTTCGGCGGCTACTCTCACTGGCTGCCGCCGGCAAATCTGGGCAGCATAGGGGTGGCATCCTGTTCCCGCCAGCGACGCCGTACCTCATTCAGAAAGTCAGGTCGCTTCCTTTCCAGCTTCTCGGCCAGACCGGCCGGTGCGAAAGTCTTCTCGTGCTTCGCGCCCCAGATCAGCAGCTCCAGCACCACCGGCGCCAGCTCGATGCCTTTTTGGGTCAAGCGGTAGTTTACGCGCCTGCGATCCAACTCTTCCGTTCGCGCTATAACAATTCCCGCAGCTTCGAGCTTGTTTAGACGGTCTGCGAGGATATTCGTCGCAATGCCCTCGCCGGAACCCTCAAAATCCTTAAACGTGCGTAGCCCCCGCACCATCAGGTCGCGGATAATCAGCAGCGACCAGCGGTCTCCCAGCATCTCAAGCGAGATGCTCACCGGGCATCCGGAGCGACGCTTCATCCTCCCGTTCGCTTTCACAAGAGCGAAACACTACTAGGGACACTTGCATAATGCAAGTCATCTCTCGAAATCCATTTGAATCGATATATCGGCTTCCGGCTCAGGCACAGGAGCAGCCGGTACACGGCGATTAAGCCAGTAGGCCGGCTGCGGCGAAAATGCTAATCTTTGAGCACAATGTCGGCTCCCAATTCGAGGTTTGTCCGCGCCTGTCGCTGCCAGCCGGTAGACGTGACCCCAATCTGGCTGATGCGCCAGGCCGGACGCTACATGGCCGAGTATCGCGCGGTGCGCAAGCAGCACTCGATTTTGGAAATTTGTAAGACGCCATCACTGGCCGCGGAGGTAACGATTACTGCGGCCGAGAAGCTCGATGTTGATGCCGCCATCATTTTTGCCGACCTGCTTCTTCCGCTGGAAGTTATGGACCTGCCGTTTCGCTTCGAAGCCGGCGAAGGCCCGGTGATTGAGAGCCCGGTCCGCACGCTGAAGGACGTGCAGCGGCTGCAGACGAATCGCGCTTCTGAGTTGGGGTATGTCGCTGAATCCGTCCGCCAAGTGGTGAAGCACTTCGGGACAAAGCTGCCGGTCATCGGCTTTTGCGGTGCTCCTTTTACCCTGGCCAGCTACATGATTGAGGGCGGCGGCTCGCGCAATTACATTCATACCAAGCGCCTGATGTTCACCGAGCCGAAGGCTTGGCGCGAATTGATGAGCAAATTGGTTGACGTGCTCGTGGTTTACGCGGCAGAGCAAGTCTCCGCCGGCGCTGATGCTTTGCAGGTGTTCGATAGCTGGGTGGGATGCCTGAGCGTGGAGGATTATCGCCAATACGTGCTGCCATTCGCGACCGATCTCGTCCGCCGTTTGCAGAAGACCAATGTGCCCATCATCTACTTCGGGACAGATTCGGCTACGCTGCTGCCGTCGATGAAAGAAACGGGTGCGGAGGTGATTGGGGTGGACTGGCGCTTTCCCCTCGATCAGGCCTGGAGCAGCTTGCATTTCAAAGGCGCCGTGCAGGGGAACCTTGATCCGGTGCTCCTCTTTGCCGGACAGGACCAAATTCGCGCGCGGACAAACGTGATTTTGCAACAGGCGGGTGGCCGGCCGGGACACATCTTCAATCTCGGCCATGGAATTCTGCCGGAAACACCGGTTGAAAACGTGCGCGCTCTGGTGCAATTTGTGCGAGAACTGAGTCCCAAGTACTCCGCCGCGGTGCATGGCGGTGATGGAGCGGCCCGATGACAAGGAAATCAGCCGTTTTGCTGCTGGCGCACGGCAGTCCCGATTCGCCTGCTGACGTTCCCGAGTTCATGAAGCACATCACCGGCGGACGGCCAGTGCCGGATGCCGTGCTCGAAGAGGTGAAGCATCGTTACGGACTGATCGGAAAGTCGCCATTGACGGAGATCACGCAGGCGCAGGCTGAAGGGCTTCGCCAGAAACTGGGAATGCCGGTTTATCTGGGCATGCGCAACTGGAAGCCGTTTATTGCCGACGCGGTTCGCGAGATGATGAGCAGCGGAGTGGAGCAGGTGCTGGCCATTTGTCTGGCGCCGCAAAACTCCTCTACCAGCACCGGTCTTTATCGCAAGGCGCTGATGGCCGAATTGAAGCCGGAAGTCGGAGTCAATTTCGTCGAAGCATGGCACGATCATCCGCTGTTGATCCAGGCTTTTGCGGAGAAGCTTGAGCCCGTATGGCGGCGCGCCGGCGGAGAATTACAGTCGCCGGCTCCGGTGATCTTTACCGCCCACAGCGTTCCAACGCGCACCATTCAAGCGGGCGATCCTTACGAGCAGCAGGCGAAGGAGACGGCGCAGCTTGTAGCCGGCAGAATTTCCGGGCTGTCATCGGGGCTATGGCGCTTTGCTTTTCAGAGCCAGGGCATGTCTGGCGGGCCGTGGCTTGGTCCGACGGTGGAGAACGCAATCCTGGAGTTCAAAAAGCAAGGGCACAAGGGTGTTGTGATTGCGCCGGTGGGTTTCGTGTGCGATCACGTGGAGGTGCTCTACGACGTGGACGTGGCCTTCCGGCAGTTTGCCGCCGAGCAGGGCATAAAGCTCTGGCGGCCTGAGTCCCCCAATGCCTCCGCGAGTTTCATTGACGCGTTGGCGAGTGTGGTGGCATCGCGACTGGGTGTGGCCTCGCCTGCATGAGGCGCGTCGCGATTGTTGGCGGCGGCAGCGCCGGACTGAGCGCGGCATTTTATCTGGAACGCGCGCGCCGCAACGGGGCGCAAATCGAGTGGACGCTCTTCGAGAAATCTGACCGCCTCGGCGGCGTTATCAAGACCGAGATCCATGATGGCTTTGTTCTCGAAGCAGGCCCGGATTCTTTCCTCACCGCGAAAGCTGAAGGGGCGCAGTTCTGCCGCGACCTGGGCATCGCCGATCAGTTGATCTACTCGAATGATGCCTCCCGCAAGACGTATGTTCTGGTTCAAGGCAAACTGGTGGAGATTCCGCCGGGCCTGGAATTCATGGTTCCAACGCGAATCTGGTCGATTGCGACGTCGCCGCTCTTTTCATTCCGCACCAAGCTTCGCATGGCTGGTGAATGGTTCACTGCGGCCAGAAGCAGCGATCAGGACGAGAGCGTAGGCGAATTTGTCCGCCGCCATTTCGGACGGGAGATGATGGAGCGCGTGGCGGAGCCGCTGCTGGCGGGGGTATATGGCGGCAACGCGGATGAGATGAGCGTGCGCGCCGTTCTGCCGCTCTTCGCGGAGATGGAACGCACCAACGGCAGTCTGGTTAGGGCAACGCTTAGATCGAGGAAACGGCGCGAGCAAGACTCTGCGTCCCAACCGCTGTTCACGTCACTCAAAGGCGGAATGCAGCAGATGGTGGATGCAGCGGCCGCTTCTTTGCCTGCCGAGCGCATCCGATTGCGTCAACCGGTAATCGCTGTTCAGCCTTGCAATGATGACTGGCAGATCACGGCGGGGGGGCAGACAGAGAAATTTCAGGCGGTTCTTCTGGCTCTGCCGGCCGCGTCGGCGGCGGTGCTGCTGCGACAATTTCACCCCGCGCTGATGGGAGGTTTAAGGCAGATCCGGTATTCCTCATCCGCTGCGGTGGCGCTCGGCTATCAGAGCGCGAGTCTGCCGGCGGGTCACGGCTTCCTCGTGCCACGCACCGAAGGAAAAAAGATGATGGCCTGCACCTTTGTGCATCGCAAGTTTCCCTATCGTGTACCGGACGGGGCCGCTCTGCTGCGGTGCTTCTTTTCCAGTTCGCGAGCACGTGACCTGCTGAGTCACACGGATGATGAGCTCTTACAGATTGCGTGCTCGGAGCTTAAAGACATTCTCGGCCTTGCCGGTGAGCCCTGTATTCAGCGCATGTTTCGCTGGGAAGCGGCGCTGCCGCAATACAGCGTCGGCCATCTGGAACGCGTGGCTGAAATGGAACGCGTGTTGGCGGAGATTCCCGGAGTGCAGGTTATCGGCAATTCATTTCACGGAGTGGGAATTCCGGACTGCATTAGATCGGGGAGAGAGGCGGCAGAGAAAATCATCTCTTCTTAGCTGCAAGCGCGGCCTGCGTTCTTTTTGGTAGCTTCTCCATCACGAGGCGGTAAGAGTTGCGGATCAAACTCCTGATTTCGTTCTGGCGCAACGCCTCAATTTCAGTCAGCGCAACCCAGTGGTTCCGAGCCATGTAGGGCGCCGGAATCACGCCTTCGATTTCCACCAGTTCCGCAAATTTCTCCGGAGTGCATTTGAAAGCGATCTTAGTGTGTCCCATCCCCGGCTCAAGGTTGGCGACGCAGTACATCTTTCCGCCAATCGAGAAGAGAAGGTTGTGCTCCCATTGGACTTTCTCTGTCGAACCCGGCAGCGATAAGCAGAACTGGCGTACCCACTCTATATAGGAAGACACTCGGTCAATATAGCTGACGCGAACGAGCTTTACTCTGTGTGCTTACATTCCGCCGGCGGACGGGTCATCGTCGTCGCTGACCATGCCGGCAAACGGGTCCTGGTCACCGGACTTCCCGGAGGCCTCACTGTCTTGACCCGCTGGCTCGCCTTTCTTCTCCTGCATCTGCTTGCGCCGTTCTTCGCGAAGTTGTTTGAGCTGCTCCTTCTGATCCGGCGTGAGGACGGCAAACATTTGCTGGTGCGCCTGCTTATGAAGCTGGTGGAGCTGGTCGTGCTTCTGCTCGTCGGAAAGCGAGCTGTCATTGCGGATGGACTTTGCTTGCTGCATTGTGTCTCGGTGGATCTTGCGGAATTGCTGCTTCTGGTCGTCTGTGAGGTTTAGCTTTTTGGCCAGCATCTGCATGCCCCGCATGCGCGTTCCCTGGCGCCCGAACCGACCGCGCTGACGTCCCTGCTCCGGCTGCGGCTGCGATTGCGACTGGCTTTGATCATCCTGCGATTGCTGGGCGAACGCCGCTATTGGCAACATGAGAGCGAATGCGGCGGCGAACAAGAGAACCCGATGTGCACCTTTGGACATAGTTTCCCCTCCCGCGCCATACTAACCCGTTCGCGACAGGAAAGTTCCTCGTCCGAAACCCAAGAGTAACTTTGTCCCTGGCTTCGGGTTTGCTAGGTTGGTCCGACAGGAGAATGGCATGAGAAGGCTGTTTTCGGCTGTTGCTATGGTGCTGGTGGCTGGCTCCATTGCCTGGGCACAGGAAAAAGCCGGGCACGGCGCTGATCCCTCAGATCTGAGCGCCACTACTCAGGCCATGAGCCACGGTCATCATGAAGCCCACGAACACATGGCCGCTCACATGCACATGAGCACCCTTCGCCAGCCGCAGCCGGGCGATGCGGAAAGGGCGCAGCACATTGCCGCCCAGGCGGGGACGGCTCTGGAAAAATATCGCGACTACAATGCCGCCCAGGCCGACGGCTACAAGATTTTCCTTCCTAACGTGCCGCAGAAGATGTACCACTTCACCAACTGGCTCTATGCGATGGGAGCGACGTTTACCTTTGATCCCACGAAGCCGACCTCGTTGCTCTATGAGAAGCATGGAGGCGACTACAAGCTGATCGGCGCAATGTACACGGCGCCGGTAAGTTTCACTGAGGAGCAACTGAACGAACGAGTCCCGCTGAGCGTGGCGCAGTGGCACCAGCACGTGAACATGTGCAAGCCGCCGCAGGGCCGTGCAATCGAGATGCTGGGCAAGCATCCGCGATTTGGACTGAATGGCTCGATCGCAACGCGCGAGGAGTGCGAAGCCGCCGGCGGCACTTTCATGCCTCACGTTTTCGGCTGGATGGTGCATGTGTATCCGTGGGAGAAGACGCCGGACGAAATCTGGTCAGTGGAGCGGCAACTGCCGGCCAAATTAGCAAGCAAAGGGCAAGGGCACGAGCATCATGAGATGGCGGGAATGAAGTGAAATTTGGTGATTGGGAAATTTGGTAAGTTGGTAAATTGAATGCCAAATCCCCTCCAACGTTAACGATGATCCGGCAGTCAATTACTCAATTATCAAATTAACCAATTACAAAATTCTTATCTCGATTTCCTGCCCTGACTTCTCCTTTGTCGCCGGATGCCGCAGCGCAGCGACCTTGAACAGAGAGCCTGGTTCGATCAAAGAGGGTTCCAAGCGGTAGCCATCAATGGAATTCGCAACTCTTATTCTTAAGCCACAGAATTCAGGAAATTCCACGTTCTCCGCAGCACCACAACAGAAGTAGAGTGAGAGCAGATCGCAGAACTGAAGCACATCGGTAAGCGCTTCCAACTGGTCGGCGCTTCGCGCGTCTTTCTGTGAAAGCCTGTTCTGGCGCTTGCTCTCCTGCTCAATGAATCCTTTCATCGCCGCGCAATCCGCCGAGTCTGAGCTGTTCGTTTTCAGCCAGTGATTGGCCAATCGCCAGAAATGCCGGCTCACCATGTAGCCGCCGATCAGAGAACCGGCCTGCGCGATCTCAATCGATTGTTTCCACGCCGCGAGAAATTCGGGAACGCTCATTTCCAAGAATGATCTGGGGCGGCCTTCTGCAATCGAGCGGCTGTGCATGATTGCCTGCGCGTCTGGCATGCCCCAACCTGAATCGTGCAGGCCGATGGCGCGCACTAAGTCGGGCTCAAGCTCCGGCAATTGCGGAGCAGAAAGCCTGGCCGCGATTTGCCCTGACAACGCGGCGTGCGAGGGTTGTGTGATCATCCAGCATTCGCTGTAGTGCTGCTTTTGGAGACGCATAACCGCGTCCCAAGCCGGCACAAAGTTCTCAGCATTGCGCTGTGGCGGTTCGAGAGGCCGCAGCACCATGGGACTAGCTCGGCCGCCGTTTGGCCATTCTTCCGGGCATGGCTGCAACGCGCGCCGGACCGCTGCTGTTCGGCGGCTTGCGGCTTCCATCCAGCAGTTCCTTGAGCGCTACTGCGTTATTGTGTTCGGAGTTATTTGACGAGTAAATGAGAGTCACCTCGCCGTGGTCTTCGATCAACTGGTAAAGCGTGAGCAGGTCCTGCGTTGCTTCCGGCGTGGAAAGCTCTTTGAAGTAGCGCTTCTTGAAGACCAGCCAGTTCTCGCTGGAATGGAACCACTTGCGCAGCGTGTCAGAAGGAGCCAAATTCTTGAGCCATTGATCAACCCGCGCCTGGGTTCTGGTGAGGCCGCGAGGCCAGAGCCGGTCGACTAATATGCGCTGGCCATCCGAACGCGACGGCTTCTCATAAGCGCGCTTGATATTGACCGGCATGGAACGAACCCGCCCGGCAGGATTTTGCGTTTCACCGGACGACAGACATAATAGTCATTTGATGCGAAACGCGTCCATCGCTCTTCTTCTCACCACGCTGATTCTTTTCTTTGCCGGATGCGGCAAAGATCCGGAGCAAATGTCGGATGCCGAGTTGGGCCTGAATTCTCAACAGGCACGGGGCAGACGCATTTTTCACATCACATGCATCGGCTGCCACCCTGCCTATTCCAGTCATGGCAACAAAGGGCCGGGACTGAAAGGGGTATTCAAGAGGCCGTACCTTCCCAGCGGCCTGACTGCGACCGATGAGCATGTGACTGACACGATCCTCAATGGCAGGCAAATGATGCCGGCGTTTGGTAATCAACTGGACCAGCATGATGTGCAGGATCTGCTTGCATACCTCCACACGCTGTAATTCTGAAATGGACCGTTCAGTTTCGGGCGGGGACGCGCAGTTGCTCTTCTCTGTCGAGTTCTCTGAGCTCTTCTTCAAACTCGGCGCCCTGCTCGTACCAGAGAGTTACATTGTGCCAGGCTACAAAGCAGCAGATAAGGAACACTCCCGGAAGCATCACAAACACGGTCATGGGCGAGGGAAGGAAGAGCAGGTTCAATCCCGCAGCGATAAGAACACTGTAGACAAGCGCCAACAGGGCAGCCAGCACGATCTCGGCTGGCGTGACTGGAAATCTTTTGCTCGGCCCGTCTGAGTAGCTCTTATCCAGAAACTCCTGCGCGATATCGCTGACCACCAGGAAAAACAGGAGCACAGAGATCCAGAGAACGGAGATGCGAAGCAGGCGCGATTGGAGGAAATGAGCGAAAAACATCGTCATACTGGCGACGATAGGAATCCAGCGCCGATGACGAAGCCACGTCCACCGCAGCCGTTGAAACAGCAATTCCCAGTTCACTCCAGCCCTCCTGCCCAAGATGGTACGAGCAGATGAGCTTGCGGGAAACGTTACTTAGGTTTGCCTGATGCGGGAAAAGGGGAATGGAGCCGACGATCGGACTTGAACCGATGACCTGTCGATTACGAATCGACTGCTCTACCAACTGAGCTACGTCGGCCTGAAATCATTTTAAGAGACACAGCTCATATCGTAAAGAATCTGACGCCGGTGTCCGGATCGCTTGACTAACCAAAAAAGTTAAACTGGATTTCAAGCATCATTCTTACGTTTACCGGTTTCCCTGCGCGTGTTGCCGGCTTAAACTTCCAAAGCTTAAGCATCGCCAGAGCTTGTTCATCCAA
>DATEGH010000151.1:0-7614 GCA_035280185.1 Terriglobales bacterium | reverse complement strand
TTTCTCGCCTCAAGGGCAACACCCACGTGAACACCGGTTTCTTATTCCAGCAGCACTCCTGTTCCCCGGAAAGTAAATCGCCCCATGCGTTTCGTTCGTCTGCTTTCTGTCCTCGGCTGCATTCTCTGTGCTGCCGCTGCTTTCGCCCAAACCGGTTTCACCGCCAAAAAATTCACTTTGCCCGGCGGCCAGACACGCCTCCAGACTGGCGATTTCAACCACGATGGCAGAATGGACCTGGTCGTTTACGGCGGCGACACCGCTGCCATCGTGTTCAACCTCGGAGGCGGCAACTTTTCGGCGCCGGTCACGGCTGATTCTGGCTTCCTCGCCTTCAATCTCGCCGTCGGAGACTTCAATGGCGACGGCATCCCCGATCTTGCTACCTGCGCCACCGACGCCCATGAAAACGCCCACATTCGCGTCCTCCTGAACAACGGCCATGGTAAGTTCTCCGTATCTACCGACATTCCTGTGGACGAGCAGGAATGCGCATCCATGTTTGCGGGGGACATCAATCACGATGGCAAGCTCGACCTGGTCAGCGGCGCCATTACCACCCGCTTTGGCGACCGCGCGGGACACTTCACCAGCACCGTCACTCAGGCCGTGAACGTGAATCCACGCAATCATCCTTCGATTACCGGGTGCTTTGCTTCCGGACTCATCGGCGGCCATTTCATCCTTAGCACCCGGTTCGATCTGCTGGTCACCGGCGTCTGTAATAATCCTCCCGGCCAGCCCACCATTGATTTCGGCACTATCTTTCTCGCGCATAATCAGGGCAATGGCCACTGGACCCTTTCCGAAGTCCGGGAACAGGACGTCACCTGGCAATTCAGCGGTAATGCCATTGACGTGAATCGTAACGGCATTCCCGATGCCCTGCTTGTCCACCGTTTCAACAAGATCGGCAATGCCCAGGTGATCTACGGCCTCGATTACCTGCGCGATAACGGAAGCGGCTCGTTCAGCTACTTCACCGTTTTCACCCGCAACGCCACCACCAGCCTCAACCGGACATTTGTCTTCTCCGGAACCTCGGGCGATTTCGATCGCGATGGAGCTCCTGATTTCGCTGCCGGTTACGAGCAGAGCGGCGCCTTTGACATTGCTCTGATCGACGACGCTTCCGGCAGATTCTCCGTAAGCCAGCACTTCGCCGTCCCCGGCACGATCTTCAGCATGGCTTCGGCTGACTTCAACCGCGACGGCAAGCCTGACTTCGCCGCCATCGCCATCAACTCCACCAACCTTCAGGGCACCCTGCTGGTGTTCCTGAAAAAGTAACTCGCTTCATCGGCGGCAACACCAGTACAAAACCAAAGGCGCGCTCTCCGGAACGCGCCTTTAGCCCAAATTCAGCAGAGGGAATTGACATTCGTTAGGCGTCTTCGTGGACTGCTGCCAGCCCCAGTCCCCGCAGGGGATGTCATAACCTGTAGCGGGAGACGGGCCGGGCCCCAATGCACGGCGATTTTCGTGCATTGAGTGGCGGAAGTCCCCCGCAAATAACGACAGCTACCCTTCCTCACGCCTTAGCCTGCCCTGAGCGACTGAGCAGAGCGAAGGAGGCGAATGGGGCTCGCGCGCAGCGCCGGCGAACGCGCGAAGGAAACTCATTTCCGATCTCATTCACTGGTTCGAACCAGAGGAGGGCGCCGCACCAGACTGGCCGGCATCACTTTGGTTTTTTGTACTGGAACTCGGCTGACCTCCTTTGTCCTTCTTGAATACCTGGATCAGATCCAGTCCGATTCCTATTCTGAAGTAGTCGCGATTCAACAGTGGTGTAGGAAATCTGAAAGTATTGAAGTCATTGCTCGCCCCGTTCGCCGGAGAGTTGACGGCAAAGAAATTGAATGGAGGATCGGCATTGTTTCCGGCCCATGACGTATAAACCGAACCGAAAATATGCAGCCCTGGATAGAATGGCAGCGGGTAAACACCCTCCGCCCGAAGCAGCAATTTTCTGAATTTTCCCGCCGTCACCGCCTCATCCTGGCCCACCGTGAGATCAATGATCCCGGGGAAAATATCATAAGGAGCATCACAGCGTTTGCGTGCGGCGTTGCAATCTCCCTGGACATCAGGGCTGAAGAAATATGTCTTTAACCTGAATCCGGCATAGTAGCGGCGAAAGAAGCGGGACTGCTCAGGGGTGAAGAAATCAATAAATTGGTCCTGCACTGTGGCCGGAGCATTGGGTCCTGGCGCCGGGTTGGGCGCCACTATCACGGGGTTGCTAGCGCCGGAAGGGAACGTGCACACTAGGCCCGCGGGACCGCTCGCCGTTTCTCCCCGCTGGGCTTTGAACGCGTCGCAGATTCCCTGGTTGACTTGAGAAATGATGTCTGTATTCTCAACCGAAAACGGTGTACTCATCCCGGCTCCGCCAATCACTGAAATACCCAGCCTGGCCTGCGTGTTCACATACTCACCCCACCATGGAATCCCGTCTCGTGGCTTGAGCAATGCAAACTCCAGTCCGCCGTTCACGTCGAATCCCTGCGCGATGTCGCTCACGCTGCCCTTGCTGCTGAAGTTTGTAAAGAAAGAACCGGTTTCGCTGATCGTGGAGAGAGAGCTGAAATCAGCAGCTTTGGGCAGACTGGTAATTCGTGGATTCAGCCAGAACCACCAGCGGTCTTCGAGGGCATCGTTGTGATTGGCAAAAAACCGGAACGGGGCCAGCAGATCGAAGTCGACAAAATAGGCTTGCTTCACGGTTTGCGAACTCACGGCAGACAAATCCAGGCCGACCACGCCGCGCGTCAGGGGATATTTCCAGTGATTAGGAGTGCCGGAGAGCGGAATGAGCGCCAGTGCCTTGTCGCGCAAGTCATTGGCCGCTTTGTTAACGTCCTCTTCAGTAATGTTACCTCCTGCAATCGCCCTCTGATGCGCTTCTCGAACCTCTGTTAGATGATCGTTCGCATCTCTCAAATCCTTGCAGAGCGCTATTAGTTGCGTACCTCTTCGGCCCATGATGGTCGGAGGCTGATTGCAGAACTGAAGAACGGCGTTTGCGTCCTCTTTCTTTTCATCCTTTTTGGATAAAACCTTCAGCTTGATCCGCTGCTTGTTAATCTCGATGCTCGCGTTTTCTACCTTCGCCTGTAGATCGGAAGCCTTTTTCAACAGCTCGGTCTGGTTCTGATAGGCCAATCTAGTGTTCTCGTAAATTCTCTCCCAATCATTGCGATCCACGACCCGCAACGGCTCATCCCGCGCGTGCATGTCCCTCGGCGCAAAAGTTACTTTGAAGGTGCAGTTCCCCTGGTTTGGTGTGACGGTGTCACATGTGTTGTCCGTTACTTTGAAATTTGTAAGATGTGCGCCATACCAGACGAAAAGATCAAGAGATTTACCGGAGTTATTAGCCACGGTCACGGATTTGGCGTCGCTCGTTGTGCCGATCGTTTGGGGGTCAAAGTCCAGTCCTCCCGAAGGCGTGACGGTCGCCTGAGAAGCGTTCGAAGGAGAACTCGCGCTGGGCGCAGCGGTTGCGGGAGCAGCAGCTTGAATCGCCTTTTGTATCCCGGAAGGAAGCGTTGGACAGCTCTGCTTGAGTGATTTTTCCTCCTCGTCATCATCTTGTCTCTGGCGTATCGTATCGACGTCATCGCCAGTCAGCTTCGTTGTTTCCTGTTCCAGCACCGTGATAAGCGCGGCAGCATCATCCGCCAGCAGTTGCTTCTGATCGTTGTAAAGCTTCTGCTCTAAATCGTTGCTGGGCGCCGTCACATTGCAGACTGTGTTGCTCAATGCAAGGATGTCTTTCCTCAGCTTGTCCTTGTTCTGAGTTGCGGATCGCGTTTGCGCCGATGTTGATAAAGCTAGAAGAGACCAGGTCGCCAAAATGAATATCGCATACTTGAATCTTCCCGCATTACCTTCCAAAGCTTCGTCCTCCCTTAGTTGAAGAAGTGACTGCTGAACTATTTGCCGCTCACTTCACGGCCAGACTGCCCTTTCCTCTTCCGTCACATTGCTTCGTTTGGGAATATAGTGCTAGGACATACACGAACATTACATAATCCGGATGGATTCCTAAGTTCGATAGTAACTAGTGTGGTGCTTTGACAGCAGGTGATCTTGACCACTGTGCGCTTTTAGCCGGCGCGCAGTCCCATCTGTCGTACGCGCGGGCAACAAATACCGTGTACCCGCGGAACCCGAAGCGGCTGAAGTCGTTCTTACTGCAATTCTTGCCAGGTGGTAAGGTGATCTCACAACCATCAGATCCGGCCGCCGCGCACCCCTGATCGTTGTTTCGCTTCGTTCGCGTCCTTCGCGGCCACTGATCTCTCATCCGCGCTCATCTGTCCCGGCTTGCCGTGGATCCGCGTTCATCTGCGGTAGGCTGCTGCCTTTTCAATTTGGATTCTTTGGCAATCTCGGCGATTCTGGCAATCTTTCTTCCGCAACCTCCGCGCTCTTTGCCGCCCTCTGCGGTTCACGGTTTTTGCCTTCCGGTCACCCGATCACCCGATGGCCAGATCATCCGATGGAGATCACCTTCCTCAGCTCCAGCACTTCAATCTCCTCCGGACACTTCCTCCAGTTATGTCGCCAGCACACGATCATGTCGCACCCGGAAGGATCATGGTGGTGCAGCGGAAAATTCCGGCTCTCATATTCAAACTCGATCAGCACCCGCTGCCATTTCCCCTTGCGCACCTGCCTTCTCGCCTCGCAGTCCGGAAAAGCCGACTGGATCGCCTCAATCTGAAAACCCAGATCCGGCGCAATCATGCAGAACAGCGCCGCCACACCGGCCTCATTGCTCGGCGCGTTTGTCATCGCATACGCATGCAGCGGCGGCCCCATCACCGGACGGTCCCGCCTCAACCGCCCGCTGATCACCTCCACATTCAACCGCCGCAGCACATCCGGTGAGCGCACGATCGGGCCATCGGATGACCAACCCAGCCCGTGAAGCGTGGAAGTGGGAACTCCGGGTAATCTCACCGCTCTTCTGCTGATGACAATCTCATTGCTCAGCGGATTTGGTAATTGAAAACCCCGCTGCTTCTGATCTGTGTCATCTGTGCTGATCAGTGGTGAGAGAAGCGGATTTGGTGATTGGGTAACTTGGTAATTTGGTAATTGAAGCTCCCGCTGCTTCTGATCTGTGTCATCTGGGTTGATCCGTGGTGGGAATTCCGGCGATTCCTCGGATTTCCCGATCGCCCGATCACCCGATCTCGAAAACTCCACCTCCCCGATCTCCAGCCGCCACTTCCTCGGACCCAGCAGCCCTCCCACAATCATCGCAGCGACTTCCTCCGTAACGCAGCGCATTCCCGGTATCTCCGCCGGCTGCCCAGGTCGCAAGATAAACGCCGGACGCTCAGTAATTGGTAATTGGGTAGTTTGGTCATGAGGAGTCGGTAATTGAGTAACTTGGTAATTTGGTAATTGAGGAATCGGCGCCCCGCCGTTTTCCAATTTTGGCAATTTTGGCAATTCCGGCGATTTTGGCAATTCCTCCCCACTGCTTTCTTCCGATCTGCGCCCATCTGCGCAAATCTGCGGCGAATGCTCTTCCGGCAATTCCAGATCACCCGGGGTCCCCAGATCCGCGCTTCGCGGGCTGGGGTGGTCACCCGATCTCCCGATCACCCGATCATCCGATGTCTTCTCCCACTCCTCGCCCGCTTCCACCCATCCGCCAAACCGCTGCGTGAATGTCCCGGCACTGTACTTGCCCGCGCGCACATACTCCGCACGCGACGGCCTTCTCCCTAGCAGTCGCGCCACTCGTCCGTAGTCTTCCAGCAGCTCCACCATCGTTGCTCTGCGTCCTTTTATATGCGGAATGAAGCCGGCAGCTTCCACTGCATGCCGCAGCGTCGGAAAATGCTTCAAAATCACAAAGTGGCTCACACCAGTCAGCCGCTTCAGTTCAGCTCGTGACGGCGCCCGCCCCAGCTCCCTCCCTGCTTTCCGGATCGATTCCAGCACCAACTCCTGGCTCTGCGTCATCGGCGAATATTATACGAATACACAGGACAAATGCAAGCCCTCACCTCGTTTTGTTGATGAACGAATCCGGAAACAAGAGAGAGCTACATCAAGCTGTCAAGGAAGCCGGCCGGGCTGCAAATCAACACGTCGTGACGTCCGCGTGTTGGCCTGAAATGCTTCACGTTGCCGGTGACCAGAGCATCGGCCGATCCGGCGATTGCGACTTCCAGAAAAGGCAGGTCATCGACATCGGGCAGGAGTACGCCCGCAGCGGCAACGGCAGAGATGCGTTCGCTCGCGAACTCAATGAAATCGAGCAGGGTGTCCACATCCGCGCGCGGGAAACTGAAAGCCGGCCGCAGCAGGACCTCCCTGTATTCGTCCATCATGCGATCGTCAAAAAGAAGCGAAATCTGTTCGGCGAGGAGCGCGTCTACGATGCGTCCGGGAGCGCCGTGGGGATTGATGATGCCGGACACCAGCACATTGGTATCAATCACCACTCTCATTGAGATTTTCGTCTGGAGCGGACCGCGCGGATTTCAGCCTCGATCTTCGAGGACGCGCTTCGCGGAACCCCACGCCGGGCCGCCTCTCTCCGCATGCGGGACAAGGCGCTCTGGGCTCTGGCTTGCCGAACCACCCGGGTGGTTTCCTCAAGATCGTCTTCTTCCACTCCCAGAAGAATGGCGATAGGCTTGCCATTTGCAGTGAGGATAACGTCCTCTTTTTGTGCCAATTCCCGGATTAAACCCGGCCGGTTGCGCAGCTCCCGGGTGCTGAGAAACTTCACAAGTCCTCCACGGTGTAGCCAATATGGCTACAATACCGCTACATAACGGCTACGGTCAAGTGCATGGTTCACCGCGTCCTCTGCGGTTCTGCCCCATCCGCGCTTATCCGCGTTCACCCGCGGCAGGCTATTGCTTTTCAATTTGGATTCTTTGGCACTTTCGGCGTTTCTGGCAATTCTCTCAGTCTCCGGCCGCGACCTCTTCCGGACGCACCCGCTTCTCGCGCAATTCTTCCCACATTGCAACCACGCGGCTGCGCAGCTTATCCGTGATCTGCGAATAGGTTCGCTCCGGATCCCGGATGGAATCCGGCGGCTCGATGGGATCGCCGAACCGCACGCGCAGCTTGGCCCGGCGAGGCAGCTTCTTGCCCCGCGGCCACGCTTCATAAAAGCCTTCCAGCGCCACAGGATAGATCGGCACTTTCAGGTGCGCGGAAAGAATCGCCGCGCCCTTTTTGAACTTCTTCGGCGTGCCGTCAATCGAGCGCTCGCCTTCGGGATAGAGGACCAGATTGTCGCCTTCCCGCAATCCGTAAGCACCGGCGCGCATGGCATTCACCAGGTTGGAATCGGGATCCACAGGGACGAGGCGGAAGGTGCGGCCGAGAAACTTGAAGAAGCCCTGGCCGAAAATCTCGCTGGTTCCGACGTAGAACATGTTGCGGAAGAGCCTCCAGGGAATTTGCGTGGCCACGATCGGACCATCCAAAAAGCTCTGGTGATTGGGAGAAAGAATGAACGGCCCGCTGGCCGGGAGTTTGTCTTGGCCGCTGACCCGTAGATCAAAGAAGATGCGCAGAAAGACCGACACGAACTTTCCTAGCACAAACCAGATCGAGGTGAAC
>DATEGH010000150.1:0-8909 GCA_035280185.1 Terriglobales bacterium | reverse complement strand
GCGCTCACCAGATGCCGACAGCGCGAACAGACGTTTGCGTTCGGTAAAGCGCTCCGGAAAATTCGTAAGCACCGCCGCGGCTACTTCACCCAACCGGCCTTGGGTCTTGCTGACTTTGGCGATGGTGACAAATTCGGATTGGCGATCGGCGGTCATGAAACCGGTGTCGCGCATTCAGCAAACCGTTCACCGCAGCTTGATAGTCTGCCGCCGAACTAGTCTTCCTCGATGATCTCCAGCGTGTAGCGCTTCTTAAACTTCATGCTAGCAGCGCCCAGGATGGTGCGGATGGACTTTGCTGTCCGCCCCTGTTTGCCGATGACCTTACCCAAATCCGTCTGTGCCACTCGTAGTTCCAGAACCGTGGCATCGCCGTCTTCAACTGCCTCAACTTTGACTTCGCCGGGAGCATCCACCAGGGCTTGAGCAATCTGCTCCACAAGCAAGCGCATATCGCCGGCTGTTTCCGTCATAGACCCATCCTTCATTCGTGCAATAGGGCCCAAAAAACTTGATTTTCCTGAGGCCGCTTCCGGAAGGCCGGATTACGCCGCAGTTTCGGCCGGCGCAGGTGCTTTGGCCAGCAACCGCTTCACCGTATCGGAAAGCTGCGCGCCCTTGGAAACCCAGTAATCAATGCGATCACGCTTGAAATCCACCGTCGCGGGGCTGGTACGCGGATTGTACAAACCCACCACTTCCAGAGCACGGCCGTTGCGCGCCCGCTCCTTTTCGATCACCACCACCCGGTAAAACGGCTTTTTCGGCGCTCCAATCCGCGCCAGACGCACCATTAACATTAATACAATCCTTTCTCTACTAGCCCGGACACACTCCGGCAAACCGTTATTATCGCGTAAGTTGCGGGGATTCGCAAGGGCGCTGGCTCACGGTTTGCTCTGAACTGCGTCTAACAGCGACAATACTCGCCATGCTCTCACGACTGACCACGCCCCTGCGCGGGCTGCTGTTTGTCTGTGCATTCTTCCTATTCTCATTCCAATTGCAGTCTGACACCCGGCCATTGTCCGAAGACCTGGGCGCCCTTCACTTGTATCAGCTTCTGACCAAGTTGAACACGACCGCGCGCTTCATGCAGGTGGTCGCGCATCCTGACGATGAAGACGGTGGCCTGCTCACTCTGGAATCTCGCGGCAAAGGCGCGAGCGTGCTGCTGTTTACGGTGACGCGCGGCGAAGGCGGCCAGAACAAGTTTGGAACAGAGACTTCCGACGAACTGGGAATCCTCCGGACGCTGGAACTGCTTGAGGCCGACAAATACTACAGCGTGAAGCAGCGCTTCAGCCATGTGGTGGATTTCGGCTATTCGAAAACTGCGGAAGAGACCTTCAATAAGTGGCATGGGCATGACATTGCCCTGGCGGACATCGTGCGCGCCATCCGCATCTTCCGGCCTGACGTGCTGACCAGCCGGTTTAGCGGCACGCCGCGCGATGGCCACGGCAATCACGAAGCTTCCGGCATCCTCACCCGCGAAGCCTTCCGCGCGGCCGGAGACCCCGGCCGTTTTCCTGAGCAAATCAGAGAAGGCCTGCGTCCATGGCAGCCTAAGAAGCTGTATTTGGGAAATCCGCCGCGCATGTTCCAGGGGCTCAATGTTGCCGACGAAGACTACACCGTAAAGCTTGATACGGGGGAGTACGCGCCGTTTCTGGGCATGTCTTACACCCAGTTTGGGCTGGAAGGCCTCGCGCACCAGACGTCTCAGGGGACCGGCGGCATCCGCGTACCTCCCGGCCATCGCTACACCTATTACAAGCTGATGGATTCAACCCTGCCGAACCGGCCATCGCACGAGAATGATTTCTTCGAAGGGATTGACACCTCGCTGGCTTCGTTGGCATCACGGCTTGGGGGCGATGAAAGCAAAGTTCCATTCCTGCGCCCGGCGCTCGAATCGCTGCAAAAGCACCTGAACGATGCGACGAGGGCGTTCTCCATTGAAGACCCATCTGCCTGTGCGCCGGCGCTGCTGGCCGGACGCGAGGAAACGGCAAAGCTGGTGAAGCAAGTAGAGGGTTCGCAGCTTTCTGAGGCAGCAAAGGACGAGCTGCTCTCTGAATTGAACACCAAACTCGATCAGTTCCAGCAAGCAGCCAACGAGGCCATGGGAATCTACTTTGAAGTAACGGTTGATCCTCCCGGTCCGCCACCCGGCCCATCTTACTTTCCGCGCATGGAACAGACGATGAGCATCGCAGTTCCCGGACAAACGTTCACAGTCACTGCACGGCTCTACAATCGCGGCAAGCAATCTCTGACTGCTCCGGATGTCGTCCTTCATGTACCCGGAGGGTGGGCAAAGCCGGAGACAACTGTTTATGTATGCACATCTTCGGGCCCTTTAGAGGCAAAACAGCCCCCTTGTGCGACAGGAGGTCAAGAGGGAACTCCTGAGGCAAGCGTTAGACCTGGTGAGAATTATTCTCAGCAATTCACGATGGCAGTACCTGTTGACGCCAAGTACACGCAGCCGTACTGGAGCCGGAGCAATCCCGAAACAGAAACGGTTTACCAGATCAGTGACTCCAAGTTGCTCACGGATCCGTTACCTCCTTATCCCGTGCATGCAACGGCGACGATCCCAGCTCCGAGCGGCACAACCGAAGTAGAGGCGGTCGCGAAGATCAAGTTCATTGATCCCACACAAGGCCAGTCTGAGCGTCCGCTGGCTGTCGGTCCGCCCATCTCGGTGCTGCTCACCAGTCCGGTGGTCGTCGCATCGGTCACCGGCAATCGCGAATCGCGCATTCAGGTGAGCGTTCGCAGCAACCTGCAGAAGCCTTTAAAAGCCACTCTTCGCCTGGAGATTCCCCAGGGCTGGAAAGTTTCTCCCGAATCATTGCCGGTTGAGCTCGAACACGACGGTGACGTGAGCAACTACACCTTCGAAGTCACTCCGCGGAACATCAAGGAAGGGACTTACCACGTCACCGCCGCTGCCCAGTACAACGGAAAGAACTATGCCGAAGGTTTCAAGCTGATCACCCGGCCGGATCTCGACTCGTTCTACGCATATCGTCCTGCGTCGGAAAACGTACAGGCAGTGGACGTGAACCTGCCGCCCGAGCTTCGCGTCGGCTACATCATGGGAGCAGGCGACGAAATTCCTCCGGTGCTCCAGAGCGTCGGCCTAGACGTCTCACTCATTACTCCCCAGGAACTGGCTTCGGGCGACCTCAGCCGCTATGGAACCATTGTCCTCGGCATCCGGGCTTATGACGTTCGCACCGATGTTCGCGAGCAAAACCGCCGCCTGCTGGACTACGTGAAGCGCGGCGGCACGCTGATCGCACAGTACAACCAGAGCACAGGAATCTTCAACCAGGGACATTACACGCCCTATCCGGCGAACCTGAGCAATGAGCGCGTTTCCGTAGAAGAGGAGCCGGTGGAAATTCTTCAGCCGCAGGACCGCATCTTCTCCTATCCGAATAAAATCAGCGCCGACGATTTCAAAGGCTGGGTCCAGGAGCGCGGGCTTTATTTCATGTCGGAGTGGGACTCCCACTTCCAGCCGCTGCTTTCGTGCCATGATCCCGGCGAGCCGCCGAGAAGGGGCGGCATGCTGCTGACCCATTACGGCAAAGGGCTCTACATCTACACCGGCTATGCTTTCTTCCGCCAGCTTCCTGCTGGAGTGCCTGGCGCGATTCGCTTGTTCGTAAACCTGGTCAGCGCGGGACACTGATGGCGCAGAACCCTGAGAGCGCGTCCAACACGCTCGCGCGCGAAGTCAATCTGCGCGAAGCCACGGCGCTGAACGTGATTGACATGATCGGCGTGGGCCCGTTCATCACCATCCCATTCATCATTCAGGCGATGCACGGCCCGCAGGCAATGATGGGATGGATACTGGGCGCGCTGCTTGCCATGTGCGACGGCCTGGTGTGGGCGGAGTTGGGCGCGTCCATGCCGCAAGCCGGCGGCTCGTACCAGTATTTGAAAGAAAGTTACGGCGCGCGCAGACTGGGGCGACTGATGTCGTTTCTTTTCGTCTGGCAGCTTCTCTTCAGTGCTCCGCTTTCCATCGCTTCCGGATGCCTGGGCATTGCGCGTTATGCGGCATACGTCTGGCCGTCGCTGGCCAATGTAATTCTTGATCGCACTCTTTCATCCCATCTTCCGGGGCTCGGCGATTTTCAACTCCGGCTGCTGATCACCAACGGCAGCTTCGTCGCGATTGCCAGCGCGCTCCTGGCGATGGGACTCTTGTACCGCCGAATCTCCGCCATCGGTCGTCTCGCGCGCTATCTTTCCGCCGGCGTAATCGGCGCAATCCTGCTGGTGATCGTGGCCGGCCTCACGCACTTCAATGCAGCCCAGGCTTTCAGCTTTACCTTGCATGTATCCACGTTCCACGACGCGCAAGGCACCCTCGCCTTCATGACCGGCTTGGGTAGCGCGATGTTGGTGGCGACCTACGATTACTGGGGCTATTACAATGTCTGTTTTCTTGGCGCGGAGATACGCCAACCGGAGCGCAACATCCCGCGCGCGATTATTTACTCCATCGTTCTTGTTGGGGTGCTCTACATCACGATGAACATCAGCATTCTGGGCGTGATCCCCTGGCAGGAACTGGACAAAGCCGCAGCGACAGAGACGCGCTTCTATGTCGCATCCATCGTCCTGCAGCGCGCCTTCGGAAGCTGGATGGGGATCTTTGGGACGTTCCTCATCATTTGGACGGCGTTCGCTTCAGTCTTTTCGCTGATGCTCGGTTACTCGCGCGTGCCGTATGCTGCAGCCTTGGACGGCAATTACTTTCGCTCGTTCGCCAAAGTACATTCCAAGCACCAGTTTCCTCACGTATCGCTGCTGACGCTGGGAACGGTAGCTGCCGTCTTTTGTCTATTCCCGCTGCGCGCCGTGATTGCCGCGCTGGTGGTCATCCGGATCATGGTGCAGTTCCTTTCTCAGATTGTCGGGCTGCTTCTGCTGCGCGCCCGGCGTCCGGATTTTCCGCGTCCCTTTCGAATGTATCTGTATCCCGTCCCCGCCGTCGCAGCAATGCTTGGCTTCCTTTATGTCCTTTTCATGCGGCCCGAGTTCATGACCGAAATCCGCTACGCGCTGGCAATTATCGTTGTCGGGCTGCTCATCTACTTCGTTCGCTCCTGGCGACGGCGCGAATGGCCATTTTCCGGGCAGCACGCTCACGATCCTCTGGGTGCGACAGTCCAATGACTTGCCATGTCTGTGCTCAGTGCTCCGAGGCCGGGTAGTCCCATGGAGAACCCAGCCCAGGCACAGGTCGCTTCCCCAACGGCGGAAGATTCCGCTTTCGCTCCATTGCGCGAGCCTCTCTTCCGCAGCTTGTGGATCGCCGCCGTCATTTCCTACACCGGAAGCTGGATGCAAAACGTAGCCACCGGCTGGCTGATGACCTCGCTCACCAGCTCGCCGATGTGGGTTTCTCTGGTTCAGGTGGCGTTGAGCTTGCCGGTGCTGCTGATTGCCCTGCCTGCGGGCGCACTAGCCGATATCATGGATCGCCGCAAGTTCCTGCTGTTTACCCAGAGCTCGATGGTTGCGGCCGCGGGGATTCTCGGAGTACTCGCCGTGACCGGCAAGTGCACGCCTCAACTTCTGCTGATACTCACGTTCCTGTTGGGCGTTGGCGCGGTGATGAACGATCCCGGCTGGCAGGCGCTTACGCCCGATCTTGTTCCGCCGTCAAAGCTTGCTTCCGCCGTAGCCCTGAATTCCGCCGGCTTTAACATTGCACGTGCGGTTGGTCCAGCGCTGGGCGGATTGGTGATCGCGCTCACCAGCTCAGGCGTTGCGTTCCTGCTCAACGCGGCGTCGTTCTTCGGCGTAATTCTCTTTCTCTATAAATGGAAGCCCGCGGAGCTGGAGCCGCGACCGGCAGGAATCAGTTTTGGCGCAGCCATCAAGATCGGCTTGCGCTACGCGCGGCAGGAGAGCCGGATTCGCGCCGTCCTGGTGCGGACTCTTCTTTTCTCGCTATTTGCCAGTTCGTTCTGGGCGCTGCTGCCTTTGATCGCCAGCCGCTTCGGCGCCGAAGGCTACGGCATGATGCTGGCTTCGTTTGGTGTGGGCGCCCTGATCGGAGCGGCCTTGCTGGCGCCTCTGAGAACCCGCGTTTCCTTCGATCAACTGCTTGTTGTAGCTACCATCATCTTTGCCATTGCGCTCTGCGGACTGGTGCGTTCGGACACGTTATTCTTCTCTTCCCTGTTCGCCGCCGCCGCCGGATTGGCTTGGATCACGATCCTGGCCAGCCTGAACTTCGTCGCTCAAGTTTCCTGTCCGGGATGGGTACGCGCGCGTGTCATCTCCATGTACGTTCTGGTGCTTCAAGGCGGACTGGCCATTGGAAGCGCCATCTGGGGTGTTCTAGCCTCGCATTCCGGAGTGAAATCAACTTTGACGGTTGCCGCTGCAGCGCTCCTCGCGGGACTGCTGGCGGCGCCGTGGTATCGTCTTCAGGGCCAAAATCATTCAGCTTAGGAGAGAGTTCCAGATGAAACAGTTGAGAATGTTCTGCTTCCTGGTTGTCGCGAGTCTTTCCGCAGGCGCGATGGCGCAAGCCGCACCGGCGAATGCTCCGGCGCAGCAGCAGGCAGCCAAGCCTGCCCCAACCATCGCTTCTTCCATGGACCGCCAAGTCAGCATCATCGAAAGAGAATTTGTCGGAGCGGCGGAAGCAATGCCCGAAGAAAAGTACGGCTTCACGCCCACGTCGCTCAACATCCAGGGAAGCGAGTACAAGGGCGTGCGCACCTTTGCCGAAGAAGTGAAGCACGTGGCTGCGACCAATCTTCTGCTGTGGTCCGCGGTGACGGGCGACAAGCCGGCTTACGATCTTTCCAACGACAACGGTCCGGATTCCATCAAGACGAAAGCTGACATCCTGAAATTCCTGAAGGAGTCGTTTGATTTGGGCCACAAGGCTGCCAAATCGCTGACAGCGGAGAACTCGACCGCTACAGTGAAGACTTTCTTCGGCGACACACCGAAAGTCTTCGCCACCAGCTTTGCCGTGGCTCATGGCTTCGATCATTACGGACAGATGGTGGAGTACCTGCGGATGAACGGCATCGTTCCGCCGGCCAGCCGTCCGCAAAAGTAACTTAAAAAAATCAACCGCAAAGGGCACGAAGGCACACGAAGCGGTTTCACCCGATTGAGCCTTCGTGATCCTTTGTGTCCTCTGTGGTTAAAAATCGTAGTATCGTTTTTCGCGGCTCAATCATTCGAGGAGATGGCAAAACATGAACTTCCTGAGAATCGCTCTGCTCTCGCTTCTACTCAGTGTTGCCGTAGGCGCATTTGCGCAAGCCGGAGGATCCTCTTCCAAGCCTGCCAGTCCCGCGCCGCAGGCGCAGACCACGCCGGAGCCTGCTTCAAGCGTTGCTTCGGTCGTTGATCGGCAGGTCAGCCAATACGAAAAGAACGTCGTGGACGTCGCCGAGGCCATGCCGGAAGACAAATACAATTTCACTCCGGCCAGCCTGAATATCCCGGGCGCGGCTTACAAAGACGTGCGCACCTTCGCCGAACTGATCAAGCACACTGCCACGGCGAACTATCGCTTCTGGACCACCATCACCGGCGACAAGATGCCGGAGAACATCAAGGGCCCAAACGGTCCGGAGGAACTGAAGAGCAAAGCGGAAATAGTCAAATTCTTGAAGGATTCCTTCGAGGTGGGCCATCGCGCGGCCAAGAGCCTGACCACGCAGAACATGCTGGAGGAACTGCCGTTCTTCCGCAGCAAGCAGACACGGCTGTACATTACGACAGGATGCGTGATCCACGCAGCCGATGAGTACGGCCAGATGGTGGAGTATTTAAGGATGAATGGAATCGTTCCGCCGGCAAGCCGGGGACGAATGTAGAAGAATTTTTCAAACCACAAAGGACACAAAGGAGCACAAAGGTAAGTCAAAAAGAAAATCCTTCGTGTTCCTTCGTGTCCTTTGTGGTTATTTCTTGTGGGCCGCGCCTACATTCCCGGCAACTTCATCCCCGCCAGCCTGCGCGCGAAGCTGGCCTTGCCTATGTCCTTGAACATTTTTCGCATTTGCGCGTACTGGCGCAGAAGCTGGTTCACTTCCTGCACGCTGGTGCCTGACCCGCGGGCGATGCGCTTGCGGCGGCTGCCGTTAATGACTTCATGGTGCAGGCGTTCGTGCTGCGTCATGGAGTTAATGATGGCTTCCACGCGTGTAAGCTGCGACTCGTCCACGCGGTCGGCGGCTTTCTGCATGTTGGCAAACGGACCGATGCTGGGCAGCATCTTGATCACGCTTTGCAATGAACCGAGCTTTTTCACCTGGCGAAGCTGGTCGCGGAAATCTTCCAGCGAGAAACCGTCCCCTGTGAGCGCCTTCTTGGCGAATTCTTCGGCTTTCTTCTGATCGATTTTTTCCTGGGCGTGTTCGATCAGCGTCATCACGTCGCCCATGCCCAGAATGCGGCTGACGATGCGATCAGGATGGAACGGTTCCAGCGCATCGTACTTTTCGCCCACGCCGATGAACTTGATGGGCTGGCCGGTGACGTTGCGGATGGAGAGCGCCGCGCCGCCGCGTGCATCGCCATCCATCTTGGTGAGCACCACGCCGGTGAGCGAGAGTTTTTTGTGGAATTCGTCGGCGGAGCGCACGGCGTCCTGGCCGGTCATAGCATCGGCGACGAACAGAATCTCCTGCGGGTTCAGCAGCTTCTTGAGTGACTGCATCTCCGCCATCAGTTCATCGTCAATGTGCAGGCGTCCGGCGGTGTCCACGATCAGGAAGTTGCAGCCGGAATTGATGGCTTCTTTGCGCGCTTCTTTGGCCAGCCGCTCGACCGTGGCTGTGCTGGCTTCTTCAACTTTGCCTTCGTAGAGATTGGCCTTGATGGTGTCGGCGACT
>DATEGH010000149.1:0-2780 GCA_035280185.1 Terriglobales bacterium | reverse complement strand
AGCGCCGCGCTTCCGGGGAATAGCGATGCGGTGTGGCCGTCATCACCAAGTCCAAGAAAGATCAGATCAAAGCGAGGCAGTGCGCCGGGTGCAAGCTGGAAGAAGCTGCGCAAATTGTTTTCGTAATCTTTGGCCGCTTCTTCGGCCGGCAACTCAGCAAGAATTCGAAAGACGTTCTGGTCCGGAATCGGCACGCGCGAAAGAAGCGATTCACGCGCCATGCGGTAGTTGCTCTGCGCATCGTCGGGCGGTACATGCCGCTCGTCCCCGAAAAAGATGAAGATTTTCTTCCACTCGAGCGAGTCGCGGCATTCCTGTGCCAGCAATGAATAAACGCTTCGAGGAGTATTCCCGCCGGAAAGGGCAACTGTAAGCCGGCCCCGCTGCGCGATCGCCGCTTGCGCAACGGCGCGGAATTCATTCACGGCTGCCTCTGCCAGTTGAGCAGCATCGGGAAGAATCGCGAGGTCCGGTTGCGGATGGGAAGTTCCTGCCATAACGAATCTAATTATGCCGATATTGCTTCGGTCGAGGCGCGACGGTTGTGCTGAGCCCAAGCGTAGTGCGCGGCTCCAAGCAGGCCCACCCGGTCATTGGTTACCACATGGACAGGAATTGCCTGCATCAGCGGCCGCATTCTGCCTTTGTCCTGGAAAGCCTGCATAAAGCCGGGCATCTGCAGCTTGGGTAGAATTCTCGCCGCGATGCCGCCACTCAGGTAAACCCCACCCGTCGCCAGAAATCGCAAAGCAACGTTCCCGGCTTCGGCGCCATAGACATTCACGAAGATCTCCAGCGCGCGGGCACAGATGCTCGCTTTGTTTGAAAGGCCGTGCTGCGCAATCAGAGCCGCGGGATCGGCAGCCTTGGCCATCTGCTGCTGCAGCCAGTCCGGTTCTGCCTCTGTCCCGGAGTCGCGAAGGAAGTCGTAAACATTCTTGAGACCCGGGCCGGAGAGAATGCGTTCGCAGCTTACTCGGCCGAATTTCGACAGCAAGTAACGATGCAGCTCAATCTCAATGTCATTACGTGGAGCGAAGTCCGCATGCCCGCCTTCGCTGGCGAACGGGAGATGCTGGGTTCCATTCCAGAAAACGCCAGCTTCGCCCAGGCCGGTTCCGGCGGCAATCAGCGCGCGATTACCCTGGGCGGCAGGCGCGGCGGTCAGTGAAATGAGATCGACGGGTTCAAGGTGATCAACGCCAAAAGCATGTGCTGCAAGATCATTGATAAGCCAAACGGATTCAAGCTTTAGCACTTTCGCCAGGCTCAGGGCATCCATGATCCAGGCGAGATTTGAGGCGGTTGCGCGGCCTTTGAATACCGGGCCGGCGACTCCGAAGCACGCTGCCTCAAGCTTGACCTGCTGATTGCTCAGAAACAGGCTCAGAATCTCTTCCAGTCCGTGGTGTTCGCGGCTGGCATAAATCTGCTCCAGCACCAGCCGCAGCCGCGGCGCGGATTGTTCGTCAAAGAGCGCGATCCGAGTGTGCGTCCCGCCGATATCGCCGGCCAGGATCATTCCGGGATCTTCCTCCAGTGACGGCCGTCGCGCGTGATGATCTCGTCGGCTTCCTTCGGGCCCCACGAACCCGCGGCATAGTTGGGAAAGTTGCGCGGTGGCAGCGCCTTCCAGACATCAAGCACGGGATCAACAACCTTCCATCCAGCTTCCACCATATCGGCTCGCTGGAAAAGCGTCTGATCTCCCATGATGCCGTCGTAGAGAAGGATTTCGTAGCCCGTGTTCGGGTTAGTTCCGAAATAATCGTTGTAGTTGAAGTTCATCTCCACCGAACCAACCTTCATCTGAGCTCCCGGGACCTTCGCGCCAAAACGCATGGAGATGCCTTCATCGGGTGCAATATGAATCACCAGTTGGTTGGCTTTGAGATTGCTGACCGGAGTGTCGCGAAACAAGATGAACGGCGCCCGCCGGAATTGAACGGCAACTTCTGTATGACGTGTGGCGAGGCGCTTGCCGGTGCGCAGATAAAAAGGAACGCCGGCCCAGCGCCAGTTGTCAATCATGAGTTTCAGCGCGACGAACGTTTCGGTTTTTGAGTCCGCAGGCACGCCGGTCTCAGCACGATAACCGGGAAGGCGCTCGCCCCCGATCTCGCCCGACCCGTACTGCCCGCGCACCGCGTTGTGCAGCACGTCTTCCGCTGTCATGGACTGAACAGCATGCAGAATCTTGCCCTGTTCATCATGCACCGCATCCGAACTGAACGAGATGGGCGGCTCCATGGTGGTGAGCGAAAGCAATTGGAGCAGATGATTGGGAACCATGTCGCGCAACGTGCCGGCGACATCAAAGTAGCCTCCGCGCTGTTCAACGCCGACCGTTTCCGCTACAGTAATCTGAACGTGGTCCACATAACGCCGGTTCCAGATGGGCTCGAAGATGCCGTTGCTGAAGCGAAAGACCAGAATGTTCTGGACGGTTTCTTTGCCGAGATAGTGGTCAATGCGGAAGATCTGGTTCTCGCCCAGAACCTTTCTTACCTGGCGGTTGAGGGCTTTGGCCGATTCCAGATCGTTGCCGAACGGCTTCTCAAACACCACGCGCCGCCAGTGTCCGTCCTTTTCGCAGGCCAGGTCTGAAGCCCCCAGTCGCTCCGCAATATCTCCGAAAAAGACCGGACTGGTTGCGAGATAGAAGAAGTAATTTCCGTGGGTGTTGTGGTTCTTGTCCACCTCGGTGAGTGTCTGCGCCAGACGGTTGTATGTTCCGGCCTCGTTGAATTCGCCGGAAACGTAATAGATGCCTGTTAAAC
>DATEGH010000148.1:0-9055 GCA_035280185.1 Terriglobales bacterium | reverse complement strand
CGAATGAACCGCGCTATTTACGAAAGAACACCTATGAATTCGGTAGAAGTTTAGCGTGAGAGGAAGCCGGCACAGGGAAAACTTCCCGGCAGGTAACTACTGTGTCATCACGAATGAGGTAAACGCGGGCTACGCCAGATGGAGAAAAGCTTCTATCTCGCTTCGCCTTTCCAGACGTAGGCGTCACTCTGTTCCAGCCCAAGAAACTTGAGCACGCGACAGGCGAACTGGTGCGCCATGGCGTCGAAGCTTTCCGGAAGGTTATAAAAGGTAGGGATCAGCGGGTAGATCGTTGCTCCCGCCTCAGCCGCCAAATCCATGTTCCTGATGTGGATGCGATTCAGCGGAGTCTCGCGCGTGCAGAGCACCAGGGGCCGCTTCTCCTTCAGGCAAACATCGGCGGCGCGCTCGATCAGGTTGCCGGCGAATCCATGAGCAATCCTGGCCAGTGTTCCCATGCTGCAGGGAAGAATGATCATCCCATTCGTCGAATAAGATCCACTAGCGACATTAGCGCCAATGTCGTCAATGTTCTGCTGCTGGATTTTTTGCGACTTGTTTCCAAGCAGTTGCTGGAGGAGGTTGCTGCGCCCCTGAATCGAGAGTTCTTCAGCAAACACTCGCAAGGCATTGCCCGATGCAATGAAATTAACCGTCGTTACGCGCTCGTCGCGTTCCAGTAGCAGCAGCAGAGAACGCGTGAATAGCGCGCCGCTCGCGCCGGTGGCTGCCACCGTAAGTACATGGGCTGATGATTGAGACGGATTCTGCATCTAACGAGGTAAGCTCAAGCCTACCCCCTGCCGAAATCTAAGAGCAAGTACGGGCGATGGTCCGAATATGGGGAGTGTGTCTTTAATTCGCGCGCGGCGCCGCATGGCAGCGCAGGAACTTGCTCTGCGCCAGGTGAAACGCCAGATCAGCGCCACCGATCCGCACGCCCGTCTGAAGTACCTGCGCGACTTTGCCGAAGCATTCGTCAACTACCGCCGGGTGCTTGCGCCGCCGGAACTTGAGCAGCAATGCCGCAAGGCCGACGTGCTGCTGGTGGGCGATTATCACGCTCTGGCCGCATCGCAGGCATTCACGGCGGATCTGGTTGCGCAGCTCTCGCGAGACAAGAGGCCGCTCATTCTGGCCCTTGAAATGGTGTTCGCTCGTGATCAGCGATTATTAGACCGCTGGTTTTTAGGCGAGGTGCCCGATAACGATCTGCGGGCAGCGCTGCGCTATGACGCCGACTGGGGCTATGAGTGGACTCCGTTCGCATCGCTTCTCCAAAAAGCGAAGGAGTGTGGCGTTGCGGTGTTTGGCATTGATCGGGGGCCGCGGGGGAGAATGCGGCGGATTGGCGCGCGCGACCGCCATGCCGCAGAACGAATTTCCGAGCTGCGCAAACTGTATCCGCAAGCGCGCGTTCTGGCGCTCTTCGGCGAAGCGCATCTCGCTCCCAATCATCTGCCGCGCTCGTTACGGCGCATGCGCCCTCATGACCACGTGCTCACCGTCCTGCAGAACGTGGATGAGCTTTACTGGAAAGCCGCAGGCGAATCGCTGGACAATGTGCAGGCCGTGCAGGTTGAAGATGACGTGCTATGCGTCTTCAACGCGTCGCCACTGGAAAAGTACGAAAGCTACCGCATCTACATCGAGCGCTGGCGCACCGCGCCCAGCCAGCCGGATCTGGCGCCTACTTTTTACAATCTGGTAGACGCGCTGCTGCGGTCACTCGGCCTGGAGCAGTACTACCCGGCGGCAGGAAACCATCCCAGCACTCTGCTGGAAGAATACCCTGAGGTGCAGGCCCACGCCGAAGCCAATGAATTCGAGCGCCTGCTGCAGGAGCGCGAAGTAGTTGCTGAGGAACGAAAGCAGCTTCTGGAAAAACTCCGTTTGAACGGTTGTGTTTATGTGCCGCGCCGCAATCTGCTGCTGATCGAGCGTTTCCAGATGGCTACCGCAGCCGAGGAGGCCGTTCGTTTTGTTCAATCAGAATGCCGCGGAGCCGGCTCGTTTCAGGGCCCCTGGTTCGGCAGTTCTTTGGAGCATTATTTCTATTTTGATGTGATGGAGCGCGCGCTGATCACGTTTGGCGCAAAAGTGCTTCTGCCGGATATTCCCGTGATGCGCGAAAGTGATCTGGTTGCCCTTCGCTCGCAGGCACGCGAGCTAACAGAACCACAAACACCGTTCAGCACACGCGATCTCAATCGACTGCTCGATTTTGTTCTCCTGCACCGCGAATATGAACTCCAGCCGCGCCGTTACAAACACATTCCCGAACTGTTGGCATCAGGGATGAACTGCTCCGGCGCGAAACGCGAGTTTCTGGTGCAGCATCTGGGAGCCATGCTGGGCGCCGAACTGCACAATGGCTACCTGGCCGGAGCGCTGAGCAAGAGCTGCCTGCGCTCACTGTTCTTCCGCAAGACCCATCTGCCCGGGGTGGCGAAGAAGACTTACTTTGAGCTGGCAAGGGCAGTGAGACGCGGCAGTAAGCCGGCGATCAACTAATCTCGCAACCACCGCGCTTCCCGTGGTTACTGCGCACGCGCGTCGCACCATCCGTGCATGGTGTTAACCTAAATTCTCGCGCATGGACTCCGCCGCTCTCCGCAAGCTCTTCGATCAAGTTCGCGCCGGCAAGCTCTCGCCAGATGATGCCGTTGCCCGGCTGCGGCATCTCCCCTTCGAAGACCTCGGCTTTGCCAAAGTGGACCACCATCGCCGCATTCGCGCGGGAATGCCGGAAGTGATCTTCTCCAAAGGAAAAACGGCGCAGCAGGTGGCACAGATTTTCAAACGTCTGGCTGCGCAGGGCGGCAACGTGCTGGCGACCAAAGCTGACAGCGCGCAGTTTCGTGCCGTGAAGAAACTTGCACGCAAAGCGCAATACCGCGAACTGGCGCGCGCCATCGTGCTGCAGCAGGACCCTGCGATTTACGGCAAGGGAACGGTCGTGGTGGTTTCTGCCGGCACCAGTGATATTCCTGTGGCGGAGGAAGCTCTGGTCACTGCCGAGATCATGGGCAACCGGGTCGAGCATCTCTACGACGTCGGCGTGGCCGGACTGCACCGGCTGCTCGCGCACAGGAAAGCCATTGACAGCGCTCGCGTGGTGATTGTGTGCGCCGGCATGGAAGGAGCGCTGCCCAGCGTCGTCGCGGGCCTAGTGCGGGTGCCGGTGATCGCAGTTCCTACGAGCATAGGATACGGCGCCTCGTTTGATGGCTTGGCCGCACTGCTGGGAATGCTGAACTCCTGCGCTTCCAACGTGAGCGTGGTCAATATTGATAACGGTTTCGGCGCAGGATACGTGGCCTCTATGATCAACCGATTGTGAGTTCCTGCTCACCCCGGCGCACAAAGCAAGACGCAAATCAAGCGCTTTCTAAGCCTTTTCAAACTTTTTGTTGTGCAACGCCGTCCGCCGGTGAAAGCGTCTCATTGGCAGGAGTACAATCTGCGATAGAAATTTGAGGGCCTGCGGACCTTCCCGAGCCGAGGCGCACATGAACGTCCACATCAGTTATAAGTCAGGCAAGACTCCCGACGTAGAGCGCGAATTCCAATTACAAATCCAAAAACTGGAACGCAGGCTGCGGGTTTTCAGGCCTGATCTGGTGCATCTGCACGCGATTGTGGACCAGCAGGACGGACAGGGCCCAACCGCTTCTCTGAATTTGCGTCTGCCTTCCGGCCAGATGGCGGTGCAGAACACGGCAGAGAACGTGTTGGCTGCAGTGAAAACCGCTTTCCCCGATCTGATTGCGCAGCTCACAAAACATAAGGATTTGCTGCGTGGTGATTTCTCGCGCAAGAGACGCCTCGCCGGCCGCGGACAGGTGATCGAGCCAATCGTGCCGTTCGAGGAGACCTTTGCCTCTGTCTCTCGGCAGGAGACCTCGGCGCCATCGAGAACTGAGGCTGCGAACACCGGCAACGATCTTGAAACGTGGTTCAACGCCAACATGGGGAAGCTCAAGGAATTTATCGATCGCGAGTTGCAGTTCCGCGTCAACTCAGACCAATTGCGCCCGGATCAGATTACTGGCGAAGAAGTTATCGATGAAGTCATGGTAAGCGCTCTCTCGCAGGAGAACGGCTACTCCCAGTTCCTGTCAGAAGAAGCCTCTTTCCAACGGTTTGCTTTGCAGGCTATCCGCCGGCTCACGGACGACAATTCGGAGATGGCGAGTGTCTCGCTGGAAGCCCCCGCGCGCGCGCAGAACGTGACCGGCAGCGACGAGAACGTGCTTCAGTATCACCAGCCCGACGACCGCCCGCAGGAAGAAGCCGTCATCCGCGACGAGAATGTGCGCACGCCTGAAGAGATTTATGCCGGCGAGGAGATGGTGAGCCAGCTCGATTTGGTTCTGCACGAGCTCCGCGCGAAAGATCGCGAGGCCTTTGTTCTTTACACGCTGGAAGGCTTCACGATAGATGAAATCGCCCGGCTTTCTGATCGTCCGCCCGACCAGGTCCGCCAATCCATCCATCATGCGCGCGAGCGCGTTCAGCAGAAGCTTCCGGAGCGCAATGAATTCCGGCGCAGCCTGCTGAGCCGGTCGCGCGTCGCCTGAAAAGAAATTCCGTCCAAGGAGGAATGCATGATCACGCGCGAGGAGCTTCGTCAGCTTGCTCAATTTGAATCGTCAGAAGGATGCGCTATTAGTTTTTACTTTCAGCCGCAAACGCCGCAGGACAAGTCGCACCGTGACGAAGCAATCCTGGTGAAGGACCTGGTGCGCGACACCTTGCGACGCGCCGAGAGGAACGGAAACCGGCAAGGAGTTAGCGAGGACCTTGAGCGCATCTTGACCGCGGCGGAATCGCTGCACGGGAATCATTCTCGCGGGAAAGCCATCTTCGCCTGCGGAGAACAAGGCCTGTGGCGCGAGCTGGACCTGCCTCCGCGCGTGGGGCGGTCACAGATCCTCGTCAATTCACGCTTTCATCTGAAACCGCTCGTCGCCGCCTTCGCTGAGGCCCCGCGGGCGTGCATCGCGCTGCTGGATCGTGAAAAGGCACGGATCTTCGAGCTGCAAGGCGAGATCCTGACGCAAAAACCGGAGCTGGAATTCGGACGCATGCCGCGCGTTGGCAAAAGCGACGGCTTTGAAGGCTACGAGGGCGGCCATCGTGAGCGGCACGTGGAAAATGAAGTGATGAACCGCTTCAAGCTGTTTGCCGAATCCGTCCACGTTCTGATGAATCGCGACCGGTTCGAGAGCCTGCTGATCGGCTGCCGCGATGAAGCCTGGCCGGAGATTGAGCCGCACCTCTCGTCGTATGTCAGGCAAAGGCTCGCAGGGCATTTTCTCGTTGATCCCGGTCTCGCATCTGGCGCGGAAGTGCATCAGGCGGCCAAGACGATTCTCGAGCAGAATCGGAATTCAGAACAGCAGAGGATGATCCGCGAAGTCGTCGGCCAGGCAGCGCGCAACGGTCGCGGCGCCGTCGGTTTGCGGCGTGTGCTCACCGCTCTGGAGCGGCAGGAAGTACAAGTGCTGCTGGTAGGAAGCGACTTTCAGGCCGAAGCGGTGGAATGCAGAAATTGCGGCCATCTGGATACCAGGATGGTCAAGAGTTGTGCTGTGTGCGGTCAGGCGACGCGCGAGTTGACCGACGTTGCTGACGCCTTGGTCGACCTGGCGTTGCGCAACGGCGCTGAAATTCAGTTCGTGCAAGCCGATCCGGAATTGGAGAAAGTGGGACGGATTGGAGCGCTGCTGCGCTTCCGCGCCGACCAGAACACGGCAGAAAAGATTGCGGTGTGAATAAAGCAACTGGCAATTAGCAAATGGCAATTAGTAAGACCTTAGCCTTGCCAGATGGTGCTAATTGCTAATTGCCATTTGCTAATTGCTTTTTTATGTCCAACAATGCACTCGCCGACTTTCGCAACTTTCCCGGCATCACCGAAGCATGGGAATTGGTCCGCACCGGGCTGATCGTGATCAACGAGCAGCTCTACAAGCTGGAGCTCTGGCACTCGCACTCCAATCCAGACATTCCTTACTATGTCGCGATTCGCATCCAGGAGAAGGGAATGTGGAAACGCATCTCCGATCCTCCGTTCGCCACGGGCCGGAACGGCGATGAAGCGCTGCGCGATGCAATGGTGTTTCTGACCGAGCGGCTCGCGGCATGATCTGAAGTCATCGCACTCTGGCGCTTGTTGACATCTATCCTTTTTCCCTCAGTTGTAATCTTCTCGAGCTGCCGGTAGTAGCTAGGAGCTGCTTCGCGGTAATATGCTTCTCGGCTTTCAAACTCTCGCCAAGCGAGGCCATCCATGAAGCGCAGAGATTTTCTTTCCGGAATCGCCGTCACTTCGGCAACTCTAGCGACGGGCCAGGGCACGATGCACCTGCCTTCTCCCACCAAGGAAGTGCCCAGACAATCGAGTCCGAAAAACATCATCATCTGCGCGGCGAACGGCTACAACTACATCGACGCCGGATACGAAAAACTGCGCAGCGGCGCCGACACGCTCGATGCGGCTCTTGCCGTCGTCTCCGGCCCGGAAAACGACCCCAACGATGACAGCGTTGGACTTGGCGGCCTGCCCAATGAAGAGGGCGTAGTAGAACTGGACTCCTGCCTGATGCACGGCCCTACGCGTCGCGCCGGCGCGGTGGGCGCGCTGCACGATATTAAGAACGCCTCTGCCGTCGCCAAAGCCGTGATGGAGCACACCGGACACGTGATGCTCGTGGGCGAAGGCGCATCGCGCTTCGGATTGGAAGTTGGGTTTCAGAAAGAGAACCTGCTGACGGACCGCTCGCGCAAGATTTGGCTTCTGTGGAAAGAAACCAATTCAAGCCAGGACTGGTGGGGGCCGGGCATGGATGATCCGGGATGGAAGCCGCCGGCGTCGCTCTCGAGCGAACTCAAAGACCAACCTCGCCACATCCAGAAACTCTACGCCAAGGCTGCAGAGCTCGGCATCGCTCCGGAAGACCGCATGGATGCTATTAATAAGGTTCTGCATCCACCCACCGGAACTATCAATTGCTCCGTGCTGAATGAAAAAGGCGAGATGTCCAGCGTGACCACCACAAGCGGCCTTGCGTGGAAAATTCCCGGACGCTGCGGCGACTCGCCCATCATCGGCGCGGGCTGCTACTGCGATCAGGACATAGGCGCGGCAGGAGCTACCGGCAACGGCGAGGAAAACATCAAGATCGCCGGCGCTCACACAATCGTGGAAAACATGCGTAAGGGAATGAGTCCGGAAGAAGCCGGCATGGACGCCTTGCGCCGCATCACGCGCAACTACAACAACGACATGAGCAAGATCGCCTACATCAGCATGTTCTTCTATATTCTGCGGCGCGACGGAATGTACGCCGGCGTTTCGATGTGGGGAGAAGCCGGCCCAGGGCAGCACCAGAGACGCTTTGCCGTGCACGACGGAACCAGGCGCATGGAACAGGCCAAGTTCCTGTTCCAAGGCGCAGCCAAGGATTGGCCGCCGATGCCGCAAATAAGCAAATAGCAATTGGCAATTGGCAATTAGCCAAAGCAGATGCAATCAAGTTCTTCGTTCTGAGCCGACCTTGCGAGTTAGTGCGACCAACATTCGCTTCAGCTCAAGTAATTGCTTCTGGGCAGATTCGTATCTATCGCCGTCCAGATAACCCAAGTCTTTGGCGAGAAGGAGATGGTATTCAAGCTCATTTGCCGAACCGCAGGCCATCTGGAGAAAGCGATGGAGTTCGCTATTGCCCAGCCTACCGCAGCCCTCGGCGATGTTGGCCGGAATGGATGAGCTACACCTGCGTATTTTGACTCGCCAAACCGAACAGTTCTAGCTTCGGAAAGCCGCCGGTAAGCTCGTAACAGACCAGAGTTATCTGGTGTGCTTTTTCCCACACCTTGAGCTCACGAAAATCCTTCATGTCTTTTTTTTGGCCAATTGCCAGTTGCTAATTGCCAATTGCTTATAAGAACCGCACTTTTACATCCGGCCGCTTGGCGAGGTGGATGCTCTCCACAAAGCGCACTTTGCCGCTCTTGCGCGTCATTACGATTGATGATGTTCGAGTGCCTTCGCCGAAGAAGCGCACGCCTTTCATCAGCGCGCCCTCGGTAACACCTGTGGCAGCGAAGATGATGTGCTTGCCGGGTGCAAGATCGCGCGCTGTATAAACCTTCTTCTTGTCCGTGATGCCCATCTTCTTAATGCGTTCTTCTAGTTGCGGCTTGTCAATGATCAGGCGGGCGAAGATTTCTCCGTTGAGGCAGCGCATGGCAGCGGCAGTGATCACGCCTTCTGGCGCGCCGCCGATTCCCATGACAGCGTGGACTCCGGTTCCAATGACGGCCGCAGCAATTCCGGCGGAAAGGTCGCCGTCGCTAATGAGACGGATGCGCGCTCCCGCTGAGCGAATGTCATCAATGAGCTTCTCGTGTCGCGGACGGTCCAGCACCACGACAACGAGATCGGCAACATCACGGCTCAGGGCGCGGGCGATTCCTTTCAGGTTGTCCTTCACCGGCGCATCCAGATCAACAACATTCTTGCATGATGGGCCGACCACCAGCTTCTCCATGTAGCAGTCCGGAGCATTCAGCAATCCGCCGTGCTCTGACGCGGCAAGCACGGTGATTGCGCCGGGAGAGCCGGTGGCGCAAAGGTTCGTTCCTTCCAGCGGGTCCACCGCAATATCAACCTGCGGAAGCGAAGCGCCATCCTTCCAACCCGCGCCTACCTGCTCGCCGATGTAGAGCATGGGAGCTTCGTCTCGCTCGCCTTCGCCGATCACGATGGTGCCGCGCATCGGCAGCTTTTCCATAGTGAGGCGCATGGCTTCGGTGGCAACTTGATCTGCCTTGTGCCGGTCGCCCTGGCCCATGGTGTGGGCGGACGCGATAGCAGCCTCTTCTACTACGCGCACGAATTCCAGTGCGAGTTCAAATTCCATTGCGTTTTCAAGAGCTCTTGTTTCTGAAGTTCTTGTAACCATTTGGGTCGCCATAAGAGCCTCCGTGCTTCAGAACGCGCTTTCGCCGGTAATGCTTTCGCCGATTATGAGCGCGTGAATGT
>DATEGH010000147.1:0-4412 GCA_035280185.1 Terriglobales bacterium | reverse complement strand
TATTGCGCTGGAATTGAAGATAAGGGAAGCGTTTCCGTGCAGCTCATTGACACCAGCTCCAGCAAGATGTTGTGGGCCTACTCCGTCAACAAGCAGAGAGGCGGCAGCAAGAACCAGCAATCCATGGCGGAAGCTGTGGCCAAGCACTTGAAAGGATTTCTCGAGCACAAGTAACGCGATCATCACCCCAAGCATTTCAAAGGAGTCCGCGCAAACGGACTCCTTTTCTGTTGAGAACACGTGACAAACGGAACGTAACTATTCTTGGATTGCGCTACCCGTTGCCCTGTTTGGCTGCCCGTTGGTCTTCCTGCACCCCTCGTGGCGGATAACGAAAATGCACCGGGCACTCATGGAGGTTCTCCATCACTTCCAGAACTTTGCGTGAGGGGCTGGCTGCGATCAGTAACTCGCAGGCCGGGCAGTAGGACTCAACCAGTCTTGAAGAATAAGGATTCATCCGGCGATACGGACGAGAGGGGAACGCAACCATAATAGGTTGGATGCAGTGAACAGAATCAGAGACACTGAATCAGCCATCTATGCCGAGGGCGCGCGCGCAGCGCCGTCAGGCACGGTTGAAAATAGCCCAGCATCGCCCGAGGTGAGCAACCGCGAGCTCACCCGCTGGTAGGTCTGCGCTGTAGCTCAGACCAAGCGCAGCGAGAAGCCGGATAAGCTGACGATAAAAATTCTCCGCTCTGCCGAAGGCCAGCGCGCAGCCTGCGTAGCGCGATTTCGCCCCTATTCTTTCTCCGCTGCACAATCATGATTCCGGGTTAAACTCATGCCTCTGATCCGGATTTCACAACCCGTCATTTCGAAAGCTCCCCGAATTCTTTTGTTTGCGCTTTGCGCGCTTGTTCTCGCAATCGCATTGCGCTATGTCCCGCTCATCAACGACGCTCTCTCCGGCCCGCCTCAGTCCATGCGTGCGCTCGCCCACGAGTTCGCTCGCGATCTGGTCGAAGCCGGCCACGGCGCACAACCGCTCTTCGTCGCCCGCGACGAAGCCCAGCAATGCCGCAAGCTCCCTCTCACCAGCAATTTCAATGAGGACGCGATTGCCATCATCATTTACTACGCCGAAAGCACGCATTCTCTCTGCACAGTCACTTATGCCGGACGCGTGAGCAAAGAGCAGGACAGCATCGCAACTCTTCTCGATCCGCGGACCATGGAAAGCTACGGCGCGGGGCAATTGGATGGACCTGTCAAAGGTGTCCCGGTTTCATATTTTCTGAAGGCATTTCCGCCACAGCTCCTGGCTCTTCTCGATTGGCACAGGTCGTGGCCCAGCGGCGACGGCACTTTAGGAGTTCCAAAACTTGAGGAAAACAGATCCGCTGTGCGTGGGTCTTCTGAAGGTCTCACTATGGACCTCAAGCGCGTGCGTGCGGAAGTCGGAGAACGTCACCGCAAGGTCAATACTCTTCTCAACGGCGCAATTCTGCTGCTGTTCGTGACGGTGGTTGCCTCCGGCGGGCTCTCGCTCCAGCTTTATCGCGAGTTGCGGGCTTATCGCATCGCCTGCGGATTGCCGCTTACTTTGCCCATGTTCTTCCTCCGTCCCGCCCATAATTTAGCCGCAGAAGCTGCTGCCTTGTATCGCGAGATGGATCAAGCGCGTTCTGTCGCTGAAAAGGCGCTGCAAGCCCGGCAGCGCAGGCTCGCCGACGCGCGCTCACGTCTCGAGTTTCTTCTGGAAAGAGAGGCCGGCCAGGAGCACCGCAGTCAGATTCAGGCTTGTCTCGAAACCGCTGATCCTGATCAGATGGAGGAACTTGCTGACCAACTGCTCAATTTGCCCGGTCAGAGGACACCCGAAGACCGCCTCAAAGAACTCCTGCAATCGCTCAACGACCTGTGCGCACTCGAGGAATATGAAGAACATCGCAAGCGCGCCTTCGAGCTCTTAAATCAAGGCAGTTTCCGTATCGCCCGCGATTTCCTTGTACGCACCCACACTCAGCTTCGTGAGCGCGCCCGCGCTGCCGAGAGGGAGATCTCACAAAATGAAAAGATCATAAATTGATACAGATGAATGTAGACCTCAGTCTGATTTTCTGGTTACGCTCTGCGCTCTTAGCGTACGTTGCGGAATTCCTCCGTTTACTCCGATCCTCTGTGTTTCAAAGGTGTTGTGTTTGGTTTCCGGATTACCCGATTCCTCCTCGGTGAGATATTCGGGTACTTTGCGATGAATGAGTGCTCGTCCGTGCTCGTCTGTGGCATCATGTTCAGCCATGCCAGACGCCCCCACCGTCGAACAGGCCGGCCTGCGCAAGGAGCTCGGGCTTGGCGACCTGGTCATGGCGCAAGTGCTGTGTGTGGTGGGCTCCACATGGGTAGGGATCGCGGCCAAACTCGGACGCGCGCACGTCGCGTTCTGGCTGGGATCCATGCTGCTTTACTACGTCCCGCTCGCCATTGTGGTCATCTACCTGAACCGCATGATGCCGCTGGAAGGCGGCCTCTACCAGTGGGCCAAATCCGGTTTCAGCGAGATGGCCGGCTTTCTCACGGCCTGGAACCTCTGGGTTTATGCCGTCATCGTCACCGGCGCGATTATCTTCGTTCTGCCCACTGACGCCTCATACATTCTTGGACCGGCGGGAGCGTGGCTGCCGGCAAGCAAAATGGCTACTGTGCTGATCACCGGCGCTGTGATGGCGGGCATTACGCTGGTTGCCATTCGCGGCCTGGATATCGGCAAGTGGCTGCACAACATTGGCAGCATCGGAATCATCGCGGCCTATGTGATTCTGCTGGCGCTGCCGGTGTGGGCCCTGCTTCACCACTCCATCCAGCACTATGAGCCGGTGCCCTGGCAGATGCCCCGGCCGTCCTGGTTCAGCCTTGCCATTTTCGGCCAGATGACCGTTGGCGCGCTCAGCGGATTCGAATACGTGGCCATCCTGGCTGGAGAAACTCGAAGCGCGGCGCGCAGCATTGGCCAGTCGGTTGCGATTTCAGCACCGATCATCGCTCTCATGTTCATCCTGGGGACGAGTTCTGTACTGACCTTTGTTGGCGCGCAGCCTATTAATGTGATCGGTCCCATTCCGCAAACCATGCGGCTTGCCTTCGGCCCCGCAAGCTGGGTTGCGCCGATTGCCATCTCTCTGCTCATGCTGCGGGCTGTGGCCAGCGCCAGCCTGATTTTCACCGGCCTCACGCGCCTTCCCATGACGGCGGGCTGGGACGATCTGGTGCCTCGCTGGTTTTCGCGGCTTCATCCGCATCGTAAGACCCCGGTGAATTCCATTCTCTTTGTCGCCATCCTGGTCATGGGGCTCATCTTCCTCAGCATGCTGGGTGTACGCGAGCAGGAGGCCAGCCAGCTTTTGGCCGGCGCATCCATCGCTCTTTACGCGATTACCTACGTTGTGCTTTTCGCGTTGCCGCTCCTCGGCAGCCGTCAACTCAGAAGCGTGCTGCCCGCGTGGGTAAAGCTGGCGTCTCTGTGCGGACTCGTCTCCAGCCTGGTGGCTCTTGTGGTGACGGTCTATCCCATTGTGAGCGTGACCAGCCGTCTCGAATATGCTCTGAAGATTTCTGCGGTGGTGGTGCTGGCCAATGTGGCGGGTGTGGTGATCTATCGTGCAGGACGGAAGCGCGGCAAACGATTGCTCCTCGCGCGCGCGGCCGCTCCCGATCAAACTCTTGCTGCGGAGGAACGCCGCTGAATCGGGTCTAGGGCGATTATTCACCGCTAAGAACGCAAAGAGCGCAAAGCAATTGTGTTCTGATTCGCCCCTCTCTGCGATCTCTGCGTTCTCTGCGGTAGAGCATCTTGTGGCGCCACTCCATCACTTTCCCGCAGCGCTCTTCTCCAACTCCTTTGCTGCGTCGTTCACGTCCGTAGCCTCCTGTTGCAGGATGGCCCCAATCCGCTGTGAGCCCTCTTCCGCCGTGGACCATTGCCGCTGCTCCAGGGACTCGCGCACCATCGGCATGGTCTTGACGGCATAGCCGGTGTAAGCGCCCGGCGCATAGATCTGGTGCCGGAACCACGGACGATTCGGCAGGCCCTTCTCGCTCAACAGCAGCCGCTCCGTCTTGTAGAGCTTCTCGTTCAGGTCGTGCAGGTTCGCCGGCGCAACGCCCGCATCCGCAGCTTTCTTGACCGCAGCATCATAGTGCTGCGCAGCTTCACTCAACGCTTCCACTCCATTTTCGAGCGGAGCAAAGTTGATCGCCGGAGGAGTATCCAGCCGCGGCGGCGCCATCGTCGGCTCTTCCGGATCGGAGATAGCGTTGAACACTCCTTCATCCAGTTCGCGGTTGCGCTCTTTCGTTTCGTCCTGCTTGGACTTGAGCAGATTTTGCAGTTCCTTCACATAAGTCTTGAATGTATCTGCCTGATCCGTGAAGTCGAAGGGCAGAACGTCAGAGTCGGCCATGCGCAT
>DATEGH010000146.1:0-15671 GCA_035280185.1 Terriglobales bacterium | reverse complement strand
TAGCGGGTACAGATCTAATGACGCCCTGACACCCGACAAACTCGAAAATCTTCATCTCTCTTCCCATCAACTCGCCGTCGCGCTCAGCGTCGGCCAGGAGGACGCCGTGAGGGATCGCGGAATGGATCACCAGCGGCCAGGCAAGAACAATGGCGCCATGGGAGAAGGTGCGTCCAAAACGGAAGACGACGAAGTCGCCAGGTCGCGGCGGGCCGAGGGCAGGTCGACAGAATTTTTCCAGCTCCTTTATATATAGCTCTTCCGAGCGGTGCAGGTGCCACTGCATGGCGTACTCCGGCGGCTCGTAACCGGCGGGAATCAATCCACATTCCTTGTAAACGGCCAACGGAAACATGGCGCAATCTGCGCCGGCCCCTTTCACCGCGGCACGATGATGGTAGGGCGTGCCCAGCCACTCGCGGGCGGTACGGACGATCTGCAAGCGAACTTCGGGCGGGACGATTGCGACGGTTGACATAGATCTTCCTCTTGAAAATCGCCGGAATCGCCGAGATTGCCAAAAACTCCAAATTGAACGCCTGGCCGAGAGCACGGTTTTCAATTTGGATTCTTTGGCACTTTTGGCATTTCTGGCAATTCTTCGCTGAGTGCTGACTGCTGACTGCCTTCTAGATCGCCGTTTCCGGCGCGGGCACAAACGGAAAGCCTTCGAAGTTCGCCAAATTGGAAAACTTGTTGGTGCAGGTGGATTGCGTCTTGTCGCAGCCGGGATAGGCGGTGAAGGCGTCGCCGGCGGTGGGCAGGAACGGCAATGGCGAGTTGAAGAAGAACTGCTGTCCGGCGTAGCGCTTCACCGCTTTTACAAGGCCGTTGTTCGCGCCGGAGGTGAAAGCGATTTGCCCGTTGTCGTAGTAGCCGTCAGGCTTCGTGGAGAGCGAGATGAGCTTGTTCACGGTGCTTCCGGCCTGAACCGCTAGGCTCTCGGCGAAGCTGGATTTCACGAGGCCGCACCGCGCGTCGAAGAGCGTGTTGGCACAGTTGGGCTGCAGAATGATGGCGGGCAACTGCTGGCTCAGGCGGCTGACCAGCGCTTCCACCGTAAGCCGCGCCGAGGACCGCGTGACTTCTTCCACCGCTCCGATCACGCCGGAGAAGCGCACGACAGTTCCGATTTGATTGCCGGCTGCGTCCATGAAGAGGCGATCAATGCGCAGCGACGCACCATCGAATGCGCCCGAAGCAATCATCTCCAAGATAGGCACGCCGTTGATGGTGTCGGTCTGGGCGGCGAGCACTGCTAGTTCGAGCGCGGCGACTTCCAGCCCGATCTTCTCTTCAATCTGTGAGCGGCGCAGATGCGGCGGTCCGGCGAGAAACACATTGCCCAGCACGGTGAGATTCGAGTCCCAGCTCGTGTATCGAAGCGTTGAGCCGCCGACCAGAGTAACGGTATAGAGATCGGCCATGCGGATTTCGGTCGCGATTTGCAACCAGGTGGCGAGATTGTTGGAGGCGATGTTCATAGGTGACTTCATAGGTGGCCTTAAGGTTCAGAATCACGCACTCAGCATTCAGACGCCAAGAATCGCCGGAATCGCCGAAATTGCCAAAATTGAAAATTGAACAGCTCAGAGCGCCAATGGCAACGGTCCCGCAATCGTCACTTTTGGCAATCCTGGCAATCATGGCAATTCTGCGCTAGGGCTGAATGCTGAGTGCTGATTGCTCACTTCCTCACACTCACAAGCTCCACTTCCCTGCACTCGTACAGGTTGTAGTAGAAGTTCGAGAGCTCCAGGCCTTCTTTGCCGCTGCGGGAACTGCCGTTATGAAAGCGGACGCGGTGCAGCATGACGAAGTCGGCGGTGATGTTGGCCGTCGCGGCGGGAGCGGAATTGAAGGTCACAAGACCGTTGGCGATCGAGAAATCCGGACCTTGCGATTTGGCAATGCCGTTGAGGTATATCGTTGCGGTCTGGTTCATGGGGTTCTGCACCGCTTCGAGGAAACCGCCGAGGTTGCGCACGAGTTGAAACGATTTGGTCACGCCATCGCCCACTCCTATCGGCTGGCCGGTGTAGACGGAATCTTCCAGTCGGCCGGTGAGGTCGGATTCGTTCAGCAGAAAATCATCGAACTGGCCGCCGCGCGCCAGGAAGAAGCCAACCAGCGCCTCCAGCGGCGTCTGCTCGTTTTCATCGCGCGAGCGCGGATCGTTGAGCAGGTATTCGTAAGTGAGAGTGAATTCCCAGATGGGGTTCTGAAAGTTCTGCACGCGGACCTCGCGCCCGGTGAGCGATTCCTGGATCTCGGTGGAGAATGTGGGCGTCTTGACGATGCTCCAGGAGAGGCCGCGAATTTTGGGGAACACGATGTTCGACATAGGAAAACTCGCTGAAAACCAACACCTTTGAAACACAGAGGAACGGAGGGAGCGGAGGAGGACTAGATTGGTCCATCGGGAGAGCGGCTCATCGGGTCATCTGTTGCCTAGAGATGCGATGAGTGGCGTGACCGACTTTTCGATTCCTCCGTTCCTCCGTTCCTCTGCGTTTCAGAGGTGTTGCGGTTATTTTGTGGTGATTCCTTTCTTTCTCAGCACGCGGGCGACTTCGTTGCCGATCATCGTGCCGTGCCGGCGGAGGTGCTGTTGGAAAGATTCGGCGTCAACCGCGTTAACAGAGTGCTGGACGATGACTGTTACAGGCGGCTGAGGGGAAGTCCCCGGAGTGCGGCCTTCGACAACATCGCGCATACGCGAAGCGATCGCCGCGGGCAGAACCATCTCCTGCGGGTGAAGCATGGTCAACTGCGCGGCGGGAACCAGGTACTGTCCGCCTTCGGCGGAGCCGAATGCCGTGACTGCAGCGAAAGCTCCAGCAGCAGCAATGGGCGCAAGCGCCGGGCCGACGATGGGAATATCGGCGGTCGCGTCGAAGGCGTGTTTGGCTGCGCTGTAGGCTGTGCGGATGCTCTCGCGCGCGTGGCCAGCTTCACTGATGGCGTCTTTGCCGGCTTCGGTCGTGGTATGGATCGCCAGCTCGGCCAGCTTGTGAGCCAGAAATGACGCGAGCTGACGCTCGAGGCCTTGCAGGAATTTCTCCGCCATGCTGTCAACCATCGCGGCCCAGGCCTGGCCGAAAGTTTTGGTTCCGCCGGTGAGATTGCGCAGGAAGCCGCCGAAGACGGAATCCATATTGACGAAGGCACGCCGGTATTCTTCCTGCTGCGCGCGAATGCTGTCATGCACTTCGCGCAGCTTGGATCGGAGTCCGTCATCGTTGGCAACGAGTTTGATGGTGAGTTGGGATGTAGACATAGAAGTAAAGGTAATTGCGATTCAGAGCTGCTAGCTGCTAGCTGCTAGCTCCTAGCTACTAGAAGCTAGGACCTAACAGCTAGGAGCTTTTTTGGCGGTAAGCCTCTGGAAGTTCTTTTCTGATGCTGCCGCCGAGAGCGGCGACGGTTGTTTTGAGCTCGGAGACTTGGTTGCGGGCCGAAGTGGCGGACGACGAGGCTGCTGGCCCGGGCGGTTTCAGCAGGCAGGCGCCGAGGAGCATGTGCACGGGCGGATGGTCGCGCCAGTAGGAAAAAAGATCGTTGACTTCCCAAAGCGTGAGCTGCGCGATCTCGCCGAAGGTCCAGCCGGTAGCGGTGGCGATATGGCCGAAGAGGAAGGGCCAATCGGCTAGACCGCTACCGGCGCGGCTTCCCCCGAAGCGCCGGCTTTCGCGAGTCCAGAGACTTCGAGGACGGCAAGGAAGAGCGCCTGGAAATCGTCGAGCGTGAGCGCGTTTTCCAGTTGCTCGAGCTGCATGGTGGGATGAGCTTTGCGCAACGAGGCCACAAGCACCGGCAAAAATCGCAGTAGCAGAGCGATGCCGCGGTCGGATGCCGGCTCGGTGAAGATAGGGTCAAACTGCCGCAGCTCGCCTATCGTGAGCGAGGAGACGGTGAGCTGGCCGAGAGAGGTGGAGACGAGTTTTTGTTTGAGCATGGGACCTCGTAGATCGGGTGATCGGGTGATCGGGTCATCGGGTGATCGGAAAAGCAACACCTTACCGCGGATCAACGCGGATGAGCGCGGATCAAACGAGATTTCAAATTTCACATTTCAAATTTGAATTTCATAGAAGCGTAGCGTGGAGGATGAGAACAAGCTCGTGATCGGCATCGCCGGATCACCCGATCTCCCGATGACCCGATCACCCGATGGTTTATTCCGTCGAGTACATGTCCATCACCACGCCGGAGGGCGCGGCGAAGGCTTCAAAGTCGAATTCGGGAATGAGGAAGTCATCTTGCTTTGTCGCGATGCTGAGCTTCGAGGCCACGGCGGAGTAAAGCAGGATGCCGTACTGGCTGGTGCTGTAGGAATTTTCGAGCAGCACCTGGAAATTCGGGGCGAAGCCCATGAGCTGGTTGGTGACGTTGATCTGCGTGCCGGTGCCGGCGGCAGTGTAGGTGTAGGAAATCTGCATCTGCGCGCCCTGGTCCCCCGCGGCAAAGGTGTAAACACCAGTTGCGGAGTTCACGCTGTACTGGCCGGTGGCAGGAGAAGCGGTCACGCGCATCAGTGGAACGCCGGCGCTCAGGCCGGAAGCGTAGCGAACTCCCCAATCCTGCTTGAAGGTTGCGGAGTTGGCGACCGTGATGGTGAACGGCGTCGCGGGAACGGTTTGGGCTTCGTCCAGCGCCATTTTGATCATGCCGGTTCCGAGCGTCAGGCCGAAGAAGAGATCGTTGAGCAGCTTGCCATTGATGGAAGCGAACTTGGCTTTGCCGGCGATCTTGTGTTTGCCGCGCGCAATGGCTTCAGGGAATTGCTTTTGTCCGTAGAGCTGCTTGAGATCGCCGGAGACGTCGAGGGAGACGTCCTGGAGCGTGCCGAATCTTGTGGGCGTGGGATTGGGCGCGGTGTTGCCTCCGGAGGGAAAAGCAAAGAGCGCGCCAGAGCCGAATGTAAACATGATGTTTGTCCTTTAGTGGGGAAGATTGGGGAAACAGAGATCCTTCGCACTTCGTGCTCAGGATTTCGCCTGCGGGCTCGGACGCCCGCAAGACGGCTCAAATTGCCAGAATTGCCAAAATTGCCAAAGATTGAAAATTGGAAAACCAACACCCTTGAAACACAGAGGAACGGAGGAACCGGAGGAATTGGGAATCGGGCGATCGGATCATCGGCTCATCGGTTCATCTGAAATCCAACATGGCCCGCGCGAATGCACCATGCTTGGCGCTGATCAGAATTGATTCTCTTTTTCCTCCGTTTCCTCCGTTCCTCCGTGTTTCAAAGGTGTTGGGGTTTGCTATTCCGCGACGAGGATCTCAATCGGCACGACGGCGAGAGCGACCGAGCCTTGCACGTTTTCGACGATTTCGATTTTGCCCTGAATGCGGCAGTCGGTGACTTTGCCGCCGAGCGTTTGCGCCAGGCCGGGCGTGGCGGAGCGAATGGCGGATTCTACGGCATCAAGCAACGAGTTGAGTTCGGTTGAGGGAACGGTGGTGGAATCGCTGGCGCCGGCGGAGTAGATCACAAGGTCGAGTGAGAGCTTCCAGTTGAGAGGAAGGCCGTTAACGGAAGTTGAAGCCAGCTCTTCCTTCTGAATCTGGAAGAGCGCGGGACGATCGGCAGGCGAGATCTGCGCCGGGTCCTGCCAGCGCCGGCTGACGGTCTGGAAGGGACCGGCGGGCGCAAGCAGCGCGGCTTGCAAGGTGGAGAAGAGAGCGGAATAGATGGGCTCACGGGACATAGGAATTGCCAGAATTGCCAAAATTGCCAAACATTGAAAATTGAACGCAGCACAACAAAATTTGAAATTGTCAAAATTTGAAATTTGAAGTTTTCGTGACTTTTTCCAGCAATGCCGGCAGAGCCTGTTGCAAATCGTTGAGCGTGGGGCGGAGGTAGGGGCGCGGAGGAATGTAAGGTCGGTGGCCGCGCTTCTTTTTGAAGGGGCCGCGACGTCCGGCGTAGCCGCCGTATTCGTGGATGGCGGCGTATGGGAGATCGGAGCCGAGCGAGACTTTGATTTCGCCGCCGTCAATCGAAGCTTCGAGCGAATCGAGAACGGAGTTGAAGAGGCGGCCGCTGCGTGAGTGCAGCCGCGTGCGCGATTTTCCAGCCGATTGCGTGAAGTGCTTTTGCAGGCTGGCGTGGACGGAGCGGTAGATGAGCGGTCGCAGAGCGCGTGCGACTTTGACGGTGGCGCGCGGGCCGAGGGTGGCGAGGCGCTGTTCCAGGTCGGCCATGCCGCTGGTGTCGAGTTCAAAGCGAATCATAAGGCGAGTCTCCGATATTGGTTGAAGGTGGTGAGAGCGCGCGGCGGAACGTCGCACAGGTCAAAGGCGAGGGTGGTCTGGCCGCCGAGCGAACTGGATTTTTCTCCGATGTGAGCGCGCTGGCGATAAGTGAGCGCGAAGGTTTCGATGGCAGCCTGCTTGAGATCGAGCGGAACGGCCGAGTATCCGGCGGTGTAAGACACTTGCACGTTCTGCACGCCGCAGGTGAAGGTGAAGCCGCCGCGCAGAAGAATGCGGCGCCCGTCCCAGAGAAAGCCTGAGCCCCACGGCGCAGGGGCCAGCGGAACGGTGTTGCCGTCCACCGTCACGCTGCTCACACTGAGCACAGGAAAGTTGCGCGGCAGCAGACGGTCAGAATCGTTGCCGTCGTAGGTTTCGTTGAGCGTGCCCAGCACGGAAGAGAGAATGTGCGGGCGATTGATGTATTGCAAAATCTGCAGGCTGCCGTTGGTGATGAGCGACTGGAGAGTGGAGTCGTCATTGTTGCCCTGGTTGGGCAGCCAGGATTTGAGATCGGCGAGCGTGCAGAGGTCGTCGGGGGCGGGCATGGAAATCTCCTTGGATCGGGTGATCGGGTCATCGGAAAACCAAAAACCTTTGAAACTCGGAGGAACGGAGTAAGCGGAGGAATTGGAAAACTGAAAAGCGAAAAGCCTATCGCGGATTACGCGGATGAGCGCGGATCAGGAAGAATTTGGAGGTGGCGAGTTTTGCGCTCCCGGTTCTGATCGCAATCGCGTTCAGTTATAGTGACGCCGACTGCTTCTTTCGGTGTACTGTAATTGCGATGAACTGCAATATCTGCGCATACATACTCATAGCTGCCCTCGCTTATGGCCCTTTGGCTTGGGCGCAGGATATTCATATCCGAATTGTGAACGCCCGAAACGGGAAGCCAATCACGGATGAGTGCCTCAACATATCACTTGGAAAATGGCATGGCGCAGAGTTGCTGGCACAGACCAATTCTGATGGGGCCGTCGTGTTGCACCTAAAAGGTGGGCAAGTCACAGTAGTCACAAATTCGCCCAAGGCGTGCAACACAGAAGCAATCGTCGGCCCCAAGCCCTTCACTGACGACAAAAGGTCAATTTCGGTGATGGGCGACATCTATGTCGTATGTCAGGAGTACGGCAACAACGTTTCTGGACAGCCTCCACCATTCAACGGCGACCTTATTCCAACCTACGCTGTCACCAAAATTCTCGAATCGGGAATGACTGCGGCGAACACCTGCGGGAAGGTCAGAGCACAAGCTGGAAAGGGCGAGTTGCTGTTGTTCGCACGGCCAATGTCATTCTGGGAAAGGATGAAACTGTGACCCGATCGTAAGTGGCGAAAAACCACCATTACACTTACGACCTTGTTCTGAAGTCGAAATCGCGAAATTCCTAGACTGACCATGGCTAATCAGGTACTCTTCTGGCCGAGGTAGACCATGAAGAAGACCTGTCTGATCGTAGCTATTAGCCTGATGATTTCCCTTCCTGTAATTGCGCAACAAAACCCGGCTGACACTCCGGCGACGCAGGCTGATGTGGAAAAGTATCTCGAAGTAACCCATGCCCGCCAAATGATGGACCAGATGGTTGAGGCGATGGCGAAGCCCATGGACCAGATGCTGCACGAACAGTATCTGAAGCACAAGGATGTGCTACCGCCGGACTATGAACAGCGCGCCCAAAAGTCAATGCATGAGATGCTGGCTGAAATGCCGTGGGACAAGATCATCCAGGCGATGATGCCGGCTTACCAGAAACATTTCACCAAGGGCGATCTGGATGCGATGACCGCCTTCTACTCCTCATCGAGGGGGCAGAAAATCCTGCATGAGATGCCCGGACTGATGGCCGATTCAATGCAAGCGATGATGCCAGTGATACAGCAACATATGGAAAGAGTAACCACGCACATGCAGCAAGAAATGGCTGCGATGCTGAAGGAAGCGGAGAAGGCGCCCGCTGGTTCCTCCGCGCCGCAGAAGAGATAGCTAATCGAACGGCGCTGCGCAAAGAGCATCGTTGAAACTCCCTGAAGCAGCCTCGAAGAGAAAAACATGTGGGGGGTTCTTCGACTTCGCCCTCACTCGCAAGCTCGCTCGGGCTGCGCTCAGAATGACAGTAATTAAGGCTGAGTACTAACAGTTAAGAGTGTCCATCGATCAGCGCGATCAGCGTTGATCAGCGGTAAGGTTCGGAAATTATTTCGACGGAAATTGCGTGCGGGCGAACTCTCCCCAGAGGTTCTGCTCCTGGAGGTCCTGCTCAGTCAAAGAGTCGTAGTAGCTGGTGACCGAGGCGGCAATCTGTTGAGTTTCATTCTGAGGTTGCTGCTCACGCAGCAACTCTTCGCGAGGCGAAAAGGATGAAGAATTACGCCTTGTATCGGTTCTCCTCATGAGTGGAACCATACCATAAATTTGGGGAAGGCAGCTTCAGGGAGCCTGGGACAGGATGGCTCGAAAGGAAAGCGTGCCTTCCCCTGTGCCGGCGCGGCGAGAGGAGGAACGCCGCGACGGGCAAAGCAACGGGACGGACGGGAGCCGTTGCGAAGAATCGCCGTGATCGCCGCCATCGCACGTGATCGCCGTGATCGGAAACCCATACCGCGGATCAACGCAGATGAGCGCGGATCAGGATGAAAACAATTTTGGCAATTACCCGATTTTGGCAATTCCGGCGATGGGTTTATCCGTTGCCGACGTTCGAGATGATTCCAAGCGAGAACGGAGCGCGGCAGACGAGGACCTCGTCGGCGTAGACGCCGTAAACGTACTGGCGCGAGACGAACGGCCACTCGATCTGGTAGTAGTCGCGGCGGCAGCGCACGGTGTTCACCTCGCCCACGCCGGACAGCGGGTACGGGATCTCATTGGTCTTGAGGAAGATCATGCCAGCTTGCAGGTTGGGATGGATGATCAGGTCGAGGAACTGCTGCGTGAACTTGTTCCAGTATTTCGCCACCGAAGTCCCGCCCATGATGGCAGGCGTGGGGCCTTCAGGACCGTTGGGCACGGTGAAGCGGAAGAGCGGCACGCCGCCCGCGTTCACGATCTTCTTATTAATGTTGCGCGCTTCCTGCGAGTTCACCCAGATTTCGTTCGGGCTGAGGCGCTTTGCGTCCCAGAAGGACTGGAGAGCAGCGTCAATTTCGACGATGCCGTTGGCGCCGTCAGAAGTCAGCGTGGCGCCGTTCAGCGACTGGATGTAAGCTCCGGAGCCGGACTTGAATGCCTGAGTGATGAAGCCATCGAAGACCAGGCTGTTGGTGGAGTTGTCTGCGGTGATGGCGTTGGCGTTCTGCGTGCCTGCGCCGTTTGCGGTGAGTGAAACCGAGTTGATGGTAGTGATGGCTGCAAGCTTGGCGTTGGCGGAAGAAGTTCCGAGATACCATGCGTAACCGACCGCTCCCGGAACGGCCGTGACTGTGGCATTGATGGTCTGATTGCCGGACGTAGTGGTGATGGCGTTGGATTGCGGACTCAAGTTGGAGCTGCCGCCGCCGAAAACGGTAGTGCTGCCGTCAATGTTGTTGCGGGTCACGGCTCCTGGCACGCCGCCGGCGATGGTTGAGTTGGCGTATCCACGCGCTGTGAGCGCCACAGCGAAGACCACGTTGCCGGCCTGCGCGGTAATGGAGCCGCCAGTCGCGAGTGTGGCAACCGGAGCGGCAGGAGCGCCGAGCGCGAGCGAAGCGTTGCCGTTGAGCAGCAGATTCTCTTCGCCGATCATGACGGCGCGAAGCAGTGACTGAACGACGGTGGCCTTGTTGTCAAACTCCTGGCCGCCGGCCCAGATGGCTTCCCAGTCAATGGAAGATTCCAGACCGATGCCGGCGTAAGAGGCAACGAAGTCCTGCTCGGTGATCTGGATTTCTCCGGAGCGCTTGCCGGGAGAAACTCCCATATCAATATTGGTGACGTTCACGCCGGTGACGGCTTTCCATCGGGTGGCCAGGTCGCCGCGGTCAGAGACTTCACGCGGCAGCTTGTTGCGCAACGGCGTGAGCACGGGATAGAGCTGCAACGCCGGCCCGCGCAGGTCGAAAGCGTTCAGGCTGGTGGACTGCGAGAGCGTGGTTTTGTTCAAGGTGGAGACGTCCACCTTGTTCAGCAGATCGAGCGTCTGCTGCGAGAGGTCAGAGAGCATGGGAAAGTCCTTTGTGGAGAGAATTGGTAATTGAGTAAGTTGGTAAATCAAGATCGGGTGATCGCGCGTGATCGGGTGATCGGGTGATCGGAAAGACAGACCGGACCGCGGAGCACCGCGGATGATGCGGATTGAAAACGAGCCGCGACAGCGGCGATTGAGAATAGCCCGGTATGCAGCATTTTCGGCACGCGACAGCGTGGCGGAAATGCAAGTGCCGGGAAAGCGGGCCGACGAAGAGGAAGCCCCGGCGAATGAGATTTGTGTGTTTCAGTCGTCCCTGGCGGGACTCTGTCGTTTCTTCTATTCTTACCCGGCACTTGAACGTCAGTGCTCGCAAGCTCGCACCTCCGTTCTGCATACCGGGCTATTTTCAGACGCGCCTGACGGTGCTGCTTTACCTCAGGTAATTGGCCGCGCGTTGCGGGTTCTGGAGAGCGAGCTTCAGCAGCTCGTGGACGCTGGGCGGGGTTTCAGGTTTGTCGGGCGCAGTGGAATCGTCTTCCTTGCGGACAGTAACGCCGGGGACCGCGGTGCGGGCGAGCCTTGCGCCGGATGGGTTGGGGCTGACGATTTTTTCCATCAAGGCAATCAAGTTGGCCAGGGACTTTTCCAGTTCCTGGTTGGTGGCGGCGATTTCGGCACGAAGGTCGGCGAGATCTTTGTGCAGGGCGGAAAGAGAGGGTTCGGGTTGAGTTTCAGACATGAGAGCTCCGGGGGAATTGGTAATTGGGTAAGTTGGTAATTTGGTAATTGAAGAAGAAAAGCTTACCGCTGATGAACGCTGATTGGACGGATCAGACGGATCAGAAGAAAGTTGGGTTGTGGACGGAGTGGATTTGGTGGACGAGGTGGACTGGGTGGACGAGGTGGACTGAGTGGACGAGGAGCTTTGGAATTTGCGGAGTTCGGTGGTGCCGTCGGTTTTGATGGCGGTGAAGTGAGCGCCCGGGACGCATGGGTTATCCACCACGCTGATCTCCGCGGGGCGCGCAGTGAAGCGGGTGAAGTCGCCGTCGGACCAGGTTTTCACGTAAGCGCCACCGATGGAGAATCCGGTGTAAACGCCGAGCGTGCATTTCTGCCAAGCGTCGCTGTCCACGATCTTGGCGCCGACGCGAATCTGTTTGAGCTGGTCGTCAAATTCGAGCGCGACGAGTTTGCCTACGGCGTTGGGCGCATGCATTTCGCGCACGTTGCCAAGCGAGCGGCCGTCAGTGGCTTTGGCGATTTCGTCCGACCAGGATTGGAAGTGAGGTTTGGAGGATTCGTAATCGAAGATCTCGCCTTCCTTGTCCACCACTTCAGCGGTGGCAACGCCCCCCAGACTTCATGGCGGGCGAGATCGATTTTGGAGAGTTGAGCAAAAAGGTGCATAGATGTGTCCTTAAGAAAACCCATACCGCGGATGAACGCGGATGAGCGCGGATTAGGAAATTTGAAATGTTGAATTTCAAATTTGAAATTTGAAGAGAATGATAGACATGATCTGCGTTTATCCGTGCTGATCCGCGGTAAGGGGTTTCTTCCCTTTCCCGAGCTGGGCGCGGACTTCGTCCACCGTCAGCACTCCCGAGCGCAGATAGATTTCGTCCACCTGCGCCTGGGAGAGCGGGTCGAGCGAGCGGTCCTGCTGCCAGACGAACTCGAGATCGCCATAACCGAAATATCGTTGTACAACTAAGTTGACTGTATCGGCGAGATAGCAGAGCAGGGGCGCGAGGCCTTCGGCGTTGGCCTGCTCGACGCTGGTTTCTGCGGTGGCGCGGTTCATCTGCGGCAGGAACTGCTGCGGCGAGAGGCTGAAGGCGTAGCAAACGATGCGGGTGATCCATTCATCGAGCTCGTCTTTCAGTTTGGGGTCGCGGGTGAACTGGATGTTGCCGCACTCCGGGACGAAGGTGATGCGGCGGCGACGGCGCGAATTGCCGGCCAGCGCGCTATCGAACCATTCCTGAAATTCGCTGATCTGGTCGGCCGACCATTCCTTGGGCGTTTGCACCAGCGCTTCCGGGACGTTGCCTTCCGTGTAGTAGTTGAGCAGGTGCATCTGGCGGCGCAGGCCGATGTTGATGGTGAGGATAATCTGCTCGACGGGCGAGAAGCCGAAGAATTTGTGGGCGCGCACATTGCGCGGGCGATAGATGAGTTGGCCGGCGGTGAAGTTGACGGCGGGCATGCCCTTCAGGATCTGCTGATACGCGATGGCGGGTGATGCGGGCGTGCGACCCATGGAATCAATCTTGCGGGCGATGGTGGCGCCGTCAATGACTTCGAGAGCATAGAGCGACTTGCCCGCAGACCAGAGTTCACCGTCGGGTGAGGCGAGCGGAGCAAGCGCAGGTGCATCCAGCACCAGAAGATCTTCGAGTAAGAGGCGAATCCACTGCTGCCAAGTGTGCTCGCGGTCGGGCGAGGAGAAGAAATCGGTAAGTTGGGCGATTCTGCTATCGTTCGCGTTGCGCGCGGCTTTGTCCTTTGCGCGAAATATCCAAGGCACGCGGCTGACCTGGTCTTTGCGCGTTTCGATGCAGAGGCGGACGAGGTCAAACGAATCAGCCAGCGAGCGCATTTGGGCAAACGAGATGGCTTCAAGCGTGCGCGGCTGAATATTGATGTTGTAAGCGACCGGATAATCGGTGGTGCGCGGAGGCGTTGCGGGCGGCGCGCTTACGGGCAGAGGCAGGTCAGGACCGAACCATGCGTCGAGCGTGTTGCGCAGCCGGCGGCCAAGCCGAGCGATGAGACCGGGATCAATAGGAGAGGAAGTCATAAGATTGGTAATCGGGTAATCGGGTAATCGGGAAATTGAAAGAGCGAATTTGGTAATTGGGTAAGTTGGTAAGTTGGTAATTGAAGATCGGGTGATTGCGCAAATTTGAAATTTCAAATTTGAAATTTGAAATTTAAGATTGACGCTCGTCGATCGCGATCAAATGCCGACGGCTTGCTTCACGGCGGCTTCGAGCGCGGCGGGCCCTTGGGATTTCTTGATCACGTTCTTGACTCCGAACAGGGCGGCAAGGTCGCAGTCCACTTTGGCCATTTGCGTCCAGACAACGATGGGAATGGACGAGAGCTCCGGAGTGGATTTCCAGTAGCGAAGAAGAGCAAACCCGCTCTCGTCAGGGAAGCCCAAATCAAGAACGATGAGATGAGGCGGCTCATAGATTCCTTCCGCGACGCCTTCGAGAAAACGTTCCGCGGCCTCGACCGAGACCATGGATTGAATTTGCAGACCAAGCTTCTGGAAAATTTTGCCGGCCCTCTGAGTATCGGAGTCCTCGTCTTCGACGATGAGTACCCGGATCACAAGTCCGCCCCCCTGGCTTTTGCAGGGCAGTGTAGCTCCCGAAAAACGCGATGTCAAAGACTTGAGCAACCCACGCTGGGATTGGCGCAGATTGGCGCGGAGGGAAGAATCGGGAGATCCGGTGATCGGGTGATCGGGTGATCGAGCCCTACCGCGAATTAACACAGATGAGCGCGGATCAGTCAATTTGAAATTTGAAATTTGAAATTTACAATTTGAAGTCCTCCGGTTCCTCCGTTCCTCTGTGTTTCAAAGGTTTTGGGTTGTCGCTTGCTTTTTATAAAACTCGGCGAGGCCGCTGGCGACGCGCAGTCGGTTGCGCATATAGATGAGAGCTTGCGAGGTGGAGTCCACGTCGTCGTCGTGTGCGGCGCGCGGAAACGTGCAGAGGTTGTGGATGTAACTTTCGATCCAGGGCACCTCGAAAATTTGCGGATCGGGCAGCTCGACGTTGCCTGCTTCCCAGAGCGGCGCCATGGCTTGGGTGCGCGACATCTTGCCGCCATCGGGTGAGACCGCGACGACGCCGGAGATTTCCTTCTGTAGTTCATTGATGATGGCGGGGCCGTTGGCCTTGTCTTCAATCAGCACGGCGTGCGCGTGCGGAAACAACGCGGCACAGCTTTTGATGGCGGCCTTGGTGGGAGCAAAGTCGAGCCGCTCAAAAGTGCGGTAAGGCAGCATGAAGTATTTAGAATCGACGCGTCCCCAGACCTGGCCGGCAACGTAGTCACTGCGATCGCCGCCGGTGAAGGTGCAATCCCAAGACTGGACGAGAAAGTCGAACTTCGGGGGCATGTCGCGGTAGAAACGAATCCAGTTGCGACGGATGATGCCGCCTTCCATGGGCGCGGGATTCTGCTGATATTGTCCGGCGAAAGCCCAACTGCCCATGCCGGTTTTTTGCGAATCGAGAAACTCGCGGGAGAGACGCTTGGGCCAGAGAGGGTCGCCGGGGTTGACGGTTTTTCGTCTGCGACGAGTCTGGCCTTCCTTGTGCAAATGAAAGTGATATCTCTTTCTCTTTTGCGCGATCGCCGGCAGGCTTACGTGCTCCCATCGTTTCGGCTCGCGAGCCAGGATGTGGCCGGTGAGATCGCGCTCATGCAGGCGCTGCATCACGACGATCTTGACGCCGGTATCAGGGTTGTTGATGCGGCTGCGAAAGGTTGAATCAAAACGCAGGTTGACGGCTTCACGTTCGAGATCGCTTAGAGCCTGCTCAGGGTTGAGCGGATCGTCAAAGATGAGAATGTCGCCGCCGAGTCCGGTTGCCGTGGATTGCATGCCGGTGGAGAACATGCTGCCGCGCGCGGAATTTTCGTAGTGATGCTTCACGTTCTGGTCTTTGGAGAAGGCGAAGAGCTTGCCCCATTCTTTCCGGTAAGAATCCGATTCGATGACTGCGCGGCGATAGACGCTGTGTTGCGTGGCAAGCTTTTCTGAATATGAAGCGAACATGAAGCGCTTTTCCGGATGCATGGTCCAGACCCATGCGGGGAAGAAGACGGTGATGAGCAGGCTCTTCATGGTGCGCGGAGGTACGTTGAAGATGATGCCTTCCTTCTTGCCGAACCTGGTGCGGAACCGGTCTTCCGCGATGACGGTGAGGTAGTCGGCAATGAGTTGGAGATGCCAATTCTCCTGGAACCTGGTGGAAGGTTCGAGGACCGGCCAGGCGAGTTGGACGAAGTCGAGGAGAGACATAGAGGAAATTGGTAATTGGGTAATTTGGTAATCGGATAATTGGGCCTAGCGGGGAACTTGGATGGCGTGGAACAGAAATTTGAAATTTCAAATTTGAAATTTAAAATTTTTGGCAATTCGGCAATCCGGGAATTTTCCTGGCCGAGGGGGTACGCAGTTGGGGCGCCCAAGGCGCTCAGGAAAACTACGCTACAACCGCCTGAGCAATTGCAGGCCTTTATACCGCGGGCGCCGCT
>DATEGH010000145.1:0-10767 GCA_035280185.1 Terriglobales bacterium | reverse complement strand
AGCCCACGAAGCGTGCGCCGGGGACCCCGCACCCTCACCCCAGCCCACGAAGCGTGCGCCGGGGACCCCGCACCGCAAAGGACGCGAAGGAAGCAACTGGCAAATGGCAATTGGCAATTGGCAGAGGAAAACCAAGAATCTCAAGAGCCTACCGCGGATTAGCGCGCATGATTGCAAATGGAACTTACGTGGACTGTAGGACCGCTCGGCGAAAAACAGGAAGAAGGACGATGCACTTCTTTCTGCGGGAGCACTGTACCATTTTCATATTGATTCTACATAACGAGTAATATATATTTAACAGCGGCTGCTCAGGCGGCGGTACAGGCTATTGGCTGTTGGCCATTGGCTGGTGGCAGGGAGATCTTTGACAATTGAATAAATAGTACTTGGTATTTAGTACTTGGTACTTGGCGAGCTGGCTGTTGGCTTTTTGGCTCTTGGGAACCAGCATCTCGTAACGGGGTAAGATTAAAACTGCGCAACGGTTGCCCCCCAGATGGGATGACCCCGGGATGATGGGAGCTAAGTCCTTTAGATCGTGGGATGGATGGGATGGGGAGACCCTCCATCGCCCGAGATCGCCGGAATCGCGCGTGATCGCCGAGATCGGAAAGGCAACACCCTAACGCGGATCGGCACGGATGGGAACGGATCAGCAACCAAACACCCAGCCAACCAAAGAGTTCAGCGCAGAGAATCGCAGAGGGCCGGCAGGAGGTTGGGCCCCCTATCCCCTCTGGATCCCATGATCTAAAGGAGTTATGGTTTGCTATCCCAGAAGCAAAGCGCTCACCCCCACCCCAGCGCACGAAGCGTGCGCCGGGGACCCGGACCGCAGAGAACGCAGAGGTCGCCGAGACCAGAAAGACAACTCCATACGCAGATTCACGCGGATTGACACGGATCAGAGCTACGGCAGCGTCTTGGCGATCTCGGGGCCTTCTTCCGGTACGGCCTTCTGTGGCTGGAGGTGGTATTTGATCAGCCCTTCTTTGAGGCACTCGAAGGCTTCCTGAGGAGTGTCGCAGAAGGAAAACAGCTTGGTGTCTTCGGGTGAGATGGCGCCGGCGTCGGCCAGAGCTTCAAGATTCAGGATGCGGCTCCAGTAGTCCTTGCCGTAGACGATTACGATGATCTTCTTGGCCAGCTTCTGGGTTTGCGCCAGGGTGAGAATCTCAAACAGCTCGTCGAGCGTGCCGAAGCCTCCGGGGAACACCACCAGCGCTTTGGCCAGATAGGCGAACCAGTACTTGCGCATGAAGAAATAATGGAACTCGAAGTTGAGTTCCGGCGAAATGTACTGGTTGGGATATTGCTCGAAGGGCAGCCGGATGTTGAGGCCGATGGTCTTGCCGCCGGCTTCGCGCGCGCCTCGGTTGGCCGCTTCCATGATTCCCGGGCCGCCGCCCGAGGTCACAACAAACCGATGCCGCTTGCCCGGCAGCGTTTTGGTCCATTCGGTGAGCATTCGGGCCAGAGCCTGCGCGTCTTCGTAGAAGTTCGCCATCTGCACGGCGGCGTGAGCGCGCTTCAGGGTCGCCTGCAACTCGTCTTTGTCATGGGCTCCCGGCTGATGTTCGCGGCCGGCGGGCTTGGCGGAATGCGGCTTCTCCAGGATGGTCAACGCTTGCTGCGCTGAAGAGAGGCTGGCAAAGCGCGCCGAGCCGAAGAAGACCACCGTATCCTGAATGCGTTCGCGGCGAAAACGGGAAAGCGGTTCAGCGTATTCGGAAAGAATGCGCAGGATGCGGCCGTCAGGGCTGTTGAGAAACTGCGGGTTCTCGTACGCCAGAGGCGCGGCTTCAAGCAGATGTTCTTTTGCGACGACGGTTTCAGGGTTCTTGTTGGAATTGTCCATGGGTCTTCAACGGCGGTCGCGATAGTTTACTGCCTCGAGAATACCCAGCCAAATATCCACCACGCCGAGTCCGGAGACCGCGCCGCGAACAAAGCCGCTATGCAAAAGTCGCTGCAGAGTGAGCGGCCATTGCGAAGTGAATCCGCCGGCAAACCAATTGGCCCACGGCAGCACGATGAGATACAGGCCGATGATGACGCAGAAGAACACATACACCACGGCCGAAGCGCGCTGCAGCCAGATAGGCGGCAAGCTTTCGCCTTCGATCTGCGGCGGACCTGGGGGATGTTCGAGATTCGTGGAGATAGCCAAGACTGGTATTAGATGCGAACCGGGCCTTTAGGATTTGAGCGCTTTGATGCGGCTGGCCACGTCGCGAAAATCAATGTTGGAACCATACACTTCCATGAAGTTGGCCAGCGCCGATTTCTTGTCGCCGGAAGCTTCGCAAGCGGCGGCAAGATCATAATAAATGGCATTGCGGCTGGAGTCATCCAGTCCGGGCAACTGAAGAGCTTTGTTGTACCAGCGCAGAGATGCTTCGGGCGCGCCTTTGTCCACCAGGCACTGCGCCAGCCACGTATAAGCCTGGATGGGCTGCGAGAATCTCTGGCCATGATCCACGGCGCGGCAGACTTTCTGCAGCTCGCCGATGGCTTCGTCCAACAGTCCCATTTCCTTGAACGCGATGCCGAGATTGTAATGCGTCTCCGGATCTTCTTCGGCTTCAGGCGATGCGGTGGTTTCTTCTTGCAGATCAGCGAAGATGTCATTCAGCACCGACGACGATTCGGCATCGTGCAGCGCTTCCTTGGCCGAACCGTTGACCGTCATCGCAACGGGCGCATGCGCAGGAGCTGGAGTTGCTGGAGGAACGTGCGCAGCGGCAGCGGGAGCAGGCGCGACGGCGGGCTTCGCGTGTGCGGCCGCAGCTTCGGCTTTTGGCTTAGGCGCGAAGTCGGCCAGGTCGCCTTTCTCGAGATCGGCCAGAAAGTCGCCGAGAACGTCCTCCGTTGTTTTCGCGCTCAAGGCGGGAGCAGTTGCAGCAGCAGGCGTTGGAGTGTGCGCGACTTCCATCGGCAGATCGAGTACTTGCTCTTTACGTGCTGCAGCGGCCTGCGCGCTCGCCGCTATCGGTGCGGCAGGCATCACAGGCACCGCAATATGCGGCGCGGGCGCGGCAAACGGAGGCGGCAGGAAATCCACTGCTGCAGCAGCCGGTTCCAGTGCCGCAGGGGCAAAGCTTTCCACCGGTTTCGACTTGCGCTGGCCGGCTGCAACCGCCGCCATCAACTCATTGATTTCCGGAGCATCCGGAGCGATCTCGGTCAGCTCGAGCAGAGCACTCTTGGCTGCCGGCCACATCTCCTGCGAGATGTAGAAGCGAACTTCCTCGATCTTTTCCGTGGGAAGATAGCAAACCGGCGAGCCGCCCTCCGGTTCGGCGCTCACCGCAGCCAGTTCAGGTTCTGCCTGAGGTGGCTCTGCGATCGGCTGCGTATCGTGCTCTGCGGGAACCTGGGCCTCAGCGACCGGCTCAACCGTGAGCATGCTCTCCCATTCGTTGGAGAGATCAACTTCTTGAGGCTGCGAATTGGCGGGAGAGACTGGTATCTCCGGCGCTGCGTTCGTGACCTCCATCTCAATCAGCGGAGCTGCGGCAGCGATCTCAGGCTCTGCATCTGCCACCGGCGCTACAGGCTCAGGAATATCAAAACTGAATTCCTTGATCGAAGGCTCGGCCGCGGGCTCAAGGTGCGGCGAAACGACCGGCACTTCCGGCTCAGGCGCAACTACAACTTTCGGCCGCGATATGGGCTGGACTTGTGCCGTCTGGGGCGCGCGCAACTGATACTTGCGCGCGGCTTCCTGATATTTGGCCGCTTCGTTGGGGTGGCCCAGTTCGCGGTAGATTTCGCTCAGGTTCTGGCACATGCGCGCCGCATCGGCCCAGCGCTCGGCGCGCGCATAGAGCGATGCCAGCCGCTGATTCAGATTTACATCTTTTGGAGCCAGCGGCAGAGCGGCTTCCAGCGGCGGAATGGCCTTCGCGGGAACGTTGTAAGAGACGAACAGCTCAGCATCCGTAAGCGCCGCTTCAATCGCGCTCTCCGTTGGCGGATCATACTTCTGCTGCACGGCGGGAGCGCTGTCAACCAGCTCCTCCACCATGAAGGCCTGGGCCGCTTCTTCCGGAGAAAGAATGCGAATCGCCGAGTCCTCGCCCAGCTTGGCCAGCATCTGTTTGTAATTCTGGCCGTGCAGAGCATTCTCCGGCTCAAGCTCCATCAGCTTTTTGTAAAGATCACGTGCCTGGACGAAGTCGCCTTTTTGCGCGCAAGCGTGTGCCTGCGTCTCCATCATTTCCGCCGACTGCGAAGTCTCGCCCGAACCGTCCAGCAGGCGCGTGACTGTTTTCAGCGCCTGGGGATCGTCCTGAAGCCGGCTCAGCAACGGATACAGCGTGTCGCGCGCCGCGGTCGAACCCTGCGGGAACAGTTGCTCGGTGTACTGCTGGTAAAGATTGACTGCGCTGCTCAGGTGATCGTTGCTGCTGTACCACTCGGCGAGCGTGCGAATCCCGCTGATGTCCTTATGTGCGCTCCACAGTTTCGTGGCAATCTCGTCTGCGCCGTTGATATCTGCGGTCCTGAGCTTGGCCTCAAGCAACGCATGCATTGCTTGCGGCTTGGCGTCAGTTTCCGCGGCCTGCTCCAGATGGCGGATGGCATTGGAGTCATCGCCGGAGCCGGCGGCGATCATGCCGCGCAGCAGCACCGCATCTTTATTCCCGGGATCGATAGAGAGCGCCTTGTCCAGCGCTTCTCCGGCTGCTTCCAGCGATCCGCGAGCATAAAGCGCTTCGGCGGCGGTCTGATAAATCTTGCATGCTTCGTCTTTCTTGCCGATCTTCATATACAAGTCGGCGAGTTTGGCCTGCGTGTTGGCGTTCTCCGGATCAAGCTCCAGAATTCGCTGGAAGATGCGGGCAGCCTGAGTGTTGTCACCAGCGCGAAGAAAATGTTGCGCCACGTGCATGTACTGCGTGCGGGCATCGTTGAGCAGCCCCTGTTGGGCATAAAGCTCCGCCAGCTTCGTCGCGGTTTCAGAATCATCGGATTGAAGCTTGGCCAGCTTCTTGTAGATCGCGATGGCCTTTACCGTAAAGCCGTTCTGCGCGTATTGGTCTCCGACTTTTTTGAAATATATGGCGGCGCGGTCGTTCTGGCCGACCCGCGCATAGAGGTCGCCAATGGTATTCAGGACGGTCTGGTCCTTGGAATCTTCCTTCGCGATTTTTTCATACTCGGTAATCGCGTTTTGCAGCTTGCCCTGCTGGACGAACTTCTCCGCCGAGGCAAGTACCTTCGCTTTATTGAAACCAAAACCGAGTGCCATAAATTAGATGGTAGGACCCAAGCGCCTCCGGAGTACCGGGGGAGACCACGATTCGGCGCAGTTATGGGCTAAAGTACCATAGAAAAACCGGTAATCCCAAGCTGCTAAAGGTAACTGTTGGGCTATGTCGGGCATTTACCTTAAAGGTACGGCTGTTTCGGTCGTTAACGCAGTCGCGCCCGGTTCCTGAACTCTTTCACCAGGATTTCGAGAAAGTCTTCGTCGTCCGCTGGCCTTGCTTCCGCCGGAATCGCGAGCGCCGTCGCCATCATATCGGCGATCTTCTTCGCGTTTTGCCTGCGAATCGCTTCCGGAATGTCCAGCCGCCGGGCGAGAAAGGCTTCGATCAACTCGGCCTGCGGCAGAGTGAGTTGCGCTGCCTGAGGAACGCTCGTTGTGTTTTGGGCTGTGTTGAAGAAGATCGACGATTCGCGCTCGGAACTCTCGTGCACCACCAGCGTGCCGGCAACAAAGTCGCCCAGCCGGCGGTTGCGCCGGTTCAGCAGCATGGTCACAACACCCGCGGCATACATGCCGGGCAGGCTGTCCACGGCGCGCATGAGGTTGCGCGCAATCGCCTCAAATGTGTTGATCGGCCTGCCTGAATCTTTAATGACGCGGATGCCTGCCCAGCGCTTCCCGGGCGTCTGCCCTTTCCAGACCACTTCGAAAATGGCGAAGTATCCCCAATAAACACAGAAGAACACTAGGATCCAAAGCGCTACAGCCCAGGTGGATGTTCCCGCCGGAACAATGTGAACGGCCAGAAAAATCGAGGCCAGAATCACAAGTACCAGGAACCCCGCAAACTGAATCACCGAATCCAGCAGGATCGCCATAAAACGGCTGCCCAGCCCGGCAAGAACGAATTCCAGGTGCACCTGTTCCGGAGTGTCGATGGTAAGCTTGTCCACAAATGATCTCTGCTTATTGGCTGGGAAAGCGCCAGATTCACTGGGACCGCCTCAGCCGCTTGCTTGATCAAGTCCAGCAACAAGGGCTGGCCTCTCTCACGCGCAACGAACTTCAGGAGATGGGGCTCCTGTACCGTCAGGCTGCGGCGGATCTTTCTGCCCTTCGCGAAGATCCCAGCGGCAAATCCTACGCCCGCTCGCTGAACCTGCTGCTTTCCCGCGCTCACAATAGCATCTATTCGGGCCAGAAATCGAGAGGGATTCGCGGCATTCTGCACTTTTACCAGTACGATTGGCCGCGCATCTTTCGCCGTAATCTTCAGCTCATCAATCTCGCCACGCTTCTTTTTATCTTCGGCGCAATCGCAGGAACGCTGCTGGCTGTGACCAAGCCTGAGTTCATGCGCTTCTTTCTCGGACCCGGCATGATGGAAACCATCGAGCGTCACAAGATGTGGACCGACTCCGTCGTCACCATAAAGCCATTGGCTTCCAGCTTTATCATGACGAACAACATCAGCGTTGCTTTCACGACGTTTGCATTCGGGATCACCGCCGGTCTTGGCACCGCATACATGATGCTTACCAACGGCATCATGCTCGGCGTAATCGGCGTTGCCTGCTGGATAGGCGGTATGAGCCTGCCTCTCTGGAGCTTTGTCGCCGGCCATGGTGTGCTCGAGCTTCCTGCAATCTTTATCGCCGGCGGTGCCGGATTCCGTATCGCTCAGGGACTTCTCTTTCCAGGACTGCTCTCCCGCCGCGACTCGCTCGCGAAATCAGGAGCAGAAGCCATTCGGCTGCTGCTGGGAACCGTGCCCATGCTGATCGTGGCCGGGATCATCGAAGGTTTCATCTCGCCCTCCACCAACATTGCCTGGTCCTGGAAGTTCACTCTGGCCGGAGTGTTGGCGACAGCATTTTACGGCTGGCTGTTCACCACAGGTCGTCGCAGTGTCCCGCACGACACGGGATATTTCCCGAAACCGCTGGCTTCGGCCAAAGCCGTGTCATCGCGCTAGATCAGCCCTCGTTCTTTCACTTCCAAATACCGGTTCACCAGCGTTGTCGTCAGATGGTTGGGAGAAATTTCCAGCGCCAGCGCGCCGCGATTTCGCACCCGGCTGATCAACTGCTCGCGGCGCTGAATCAGCTCTTGCGCTGCCATGACCGAAAACATCTCTTCGGCATTTTCCGGACGGCTGTTGGCCAACTCCATGAGATCGTTTTGCGCAATCACAGCGAACAGCAGAAGATGTTTGGAGAGAATCTGTGACGCGCTCTCGATTACTTCCGGAGTCATCGAGGTGTCCGCCAGGTCAGTGATCCAGATAATGAGCCCGCGTTGTCTCTGCAACTGCAGCAGCGCGGAAGCCGCGCGCAGATGGTCGGCCTCCGCGGGTTCTTCCCGGGCGGATGCCAGCGCTTCCAGGATGTTCCTCAAATGGCCCAGTCCGCGCCCCAGTCCCACGCGCTGCTGAACATCACGACCATAAACCAACAGTCCCACCCGATCGCCGGAATAGAGCGCAATCTGCGCCAGCGACAACGCGGAGTTGACCGAAAGATCGAGCTTACTCAACTCGCCTACGCGCGCTCGCAGCAGCCGCCCCGCGTCCATCACAATCCAGACTGCCTGGCTGCGCTCAACTTGAAACAGTTTTGTTACATGCTTGCCGCGCCGGGCAGTCGCTGTCCAGCAGATGTTGCGAAACTCATCGCCGGGCTGGTACTCGCGCAGGCTCTCAAACTCTCTGCCGATGCCGCGCTGGCGAAGCAGCCTCTTTTCCAATTCGATCTGCCGCGCTCTCGAAAGGTAAATATTGTGGCGCTTTGCCTCTTCAAGATCAGGGAACACGCGGATAGTCTGAGCGATGTCCGCTTGCGCCCAGCGTTCGGCAAAACGTGCCGCACTCTGGTAACGCAAGTACGCCGAGCCCAGCTTCACATCCCCGCGTTGCAGCGGCCTGACAACGTAACTGGCTTCGGCTGTCTCGCGCGCCTCTGCCTGAACCACGACCTCTGGAGGTTGCTGTCGCAGGCCTTGCGGAACATCGTCGAGCACACGGCATTCCACCCATGTGCCACTCAGGTTTTCGACAGCCAGCGTTACCTCCACATCGTTGCTCAACGAGGGAGCGCCGGCCCACGAACGTTCCATCACAAGCTGATTCGGTAATGGCAGGCGCCGCAGATCAACCAGCCACGCGACAATCGCGCACGCATCCCACGCGGCCATGAGCAGCAGATAACGCGCATCCCAAAACGCCGGAATTGCCCAGAGCACGCCCAGTCCCACAAGCAGAAAGAAGCGTCTGCCAAACCCAAAACCAAACCGTTTTGCTTGGTATGCAGGCGCCTTTCTCGCCTTAGGAACGAGAGTGTCTTGTCCGGAGCTCATCGCCAGAATTCCCGATCTGCGCTCATTTGCGCCAATCTGCGGCAGAAATCATTTCGGAACCTCGACCGTCGCGACGATCTCGCTCAGCACCTGATCGCTGGTCAGCCCCTCGAGTTCCGCTTCCGGTTTCATCATTACTCGATGTCGCAGCACCGGCAGAGCAGCCGTTTTCACATCGTCCGGGATCAGGTAATCGCGCTCTTCCAGCGCCGCCGCGGCTTTCGCCACCATCATCAGACTGATGGCAGCGCGCGGGCTCGCGCCCAGAGAAAGCGCCGGCCAGTTGCGCGTCCGCCGCACTAGTTCTACGATGTAGCGAAACAACGCAGGCTCCACTTTCGTTCTGCGAACTTCCTCGCGCGCTTCCTGAAGCTCCGCCGTGCTGAGCGGCGTAATCCCGCTGGCATCCAGATTCCGCGGATCGAAGCCGTTGTGCACGTTTTCGAGAATTGAAATTTCATCGTTCGCTTCCGGGTAGCTGACCTTGATCTTCAACAGAAAGCGGTCGAGCTGCGCTTCCGGCAAAGGATACGTTCCTTCAAATTCCACCGGGTTCTGCGTCGCGAAAACGGTGAAGAAGTGCGAGAGTGGATGCGGCACGCCGTCAATGGTGATCTGGCGCTCTTCCATCGCCTCCAGCAGTGCTGCCTGGGTACGCGGGGGCATGCGGTTGATCTCATCTGCCAGGAGGATGTCCGTAAACAGCGGCCCGCGATGTAGCGAAAAAGTGCTGGTTGCAAGGTTCAGCACATTGCTGCCGATGATGTCCGCCGGCATCAGGTCACTGGTGCACTGAACGCGGCGAAATTCAAGGTCAAACAGCCGGGCAAAGCACTTGACCACCAATGTCTTGGCAATGCCTGGGACACCTTCGAGCAGCGCATGTCCTCCGCATAAGATGGTGAGAAGGCACTGATTGATGAGCTCTTCCTGGCCAACAATCACCTTGCTCAGCTCCGTCCGGCCGTGGCTCAGTACTCGCGATGTAGTCTGCATGGCTTACAACTTGCTCCCTTGGTTACGCGTTCCCGATCAACTTCAAATTCAGCATGTGCTGGTTCAACTCTTGCGTCAGCTTGAGCGATCGTTCTTCCTTCAACTCGCTCGCCTGCAGTGAACTCTCGATACTCTTTAGCAGTTTCGGCAACGACTCATCTTTATAACCCATCCGGTTGCGCAGTGCTCGCGTCAGGTCATCGGCTGAAATGGCGGACGGCAGACCTAACTTGCGCGTGGCCAGGGCGCGAAACCTGGAATGTGCGACTTCCAGCGCCGCATGGTTGGCTTTGGCGCGCCGGTACAGTCCACCGAGCGTGTGCACGAACTCCAACGGCGAAAGGCGCGGTGGATCGCCTAACGGATAAACAGGAGTATTGCGGCGTGAAAACGTGAGCAACAAGGCCAGGATGACCAGCCCGCATTGCAGCAGCCCGTAGCGCAGCGGACGCTCTGCCATGTAGCCGGCAAATGTGTGATGTTGGGTATGGAAGTATTCATCCCACAGAATGCGCTTCGGCTTCTCAACCTCGAGCGAGTTCAACAGGAGCGCCAGATTCCCGGAGTGGCTGATCCCGATATTCGTCAACGGGCTGCTGTCCGCCCACCAGATCACCTCGCCCTTGCCGAATTTATAAGAGACAACGATCGGCCTGCCGTCATCCGCATAGTGAACCAGATAGCTGGTGGAAGAGTCCCTCCAGTATCCCGCAGGAGACATTTCGATCGCGCCTCCGTGCGTGATGCTGCTGACAACTTCGGGCTGGAACTCATGCCATTCCGGAGAGGGCGCTAGTTCGGGCTGAATCTCCTGCTTCGGCAAGAAGCCCGACGACGTCGGGCCCACGGCAACAATCCGCCCTCCCTGGCCGACGAACGTCATCAACTCATTTTTCTCGTCCTGGGTTGGAACACCAAAGGGAGCGGCCAGTACCAGCACCGTGTCTGCCGGCTCGCGCGGCAGTTCCGCCGGCGAACTCTCCCATCGCTGCAAATCGTAGCCTCGCTCCTTTAGCAACAGATAGGCGGCTTTGGCTCCGTGCGACTGCGCCGAGTACGTGCTCGGAATGAACGACTCCTCGTTCCCGTTCGAGAGCACGGCCAGAACAATCACCAGCGGAATCAGGACCGCTGCGGCCCAGAGCAGCAGGCGACGGTCGCTTTTCTCCAGCCTCACCGGCATCCCAGCTTCTCCA
>DATEGH010000144.1:0-16378 GCA_035280185.1 Terriglobales bacterium | reverse complement strand
TCAAGGGACCGCCTGAAGCAAACAACGCGTTCACCAGAGTGCTTAAGGAGCTAACGGTGTAGACACCCGGCCGTAGTACCTGGCCAACCACAAATACCTGGATGGAGCGGAGTTGGCCCATGGTTACGCTCAGGTCGAAGTTCCTGAACACGCGGCCCACGGCTTCCCGCAATGTCCCCTGAAGCTGATCGTAACGCAGTCCTGCAACGCTCACGCTTCCGATTTTTGGAATGTAGATGTTGCCGCTGCGATCCACAACAGCTCGATAATTTATGTCGATTTGCCCCCACGCACGGATTAGAAGCTCATCTGCCGGTCCAATCAGGTAGTCCGGAGTTACGGGAACACGATCCAGAGGAGCAAAAGTGGAGGGCGCATTTCGGAAGAGGTCGTGCCCGAAGATCGGGAGACGATATCCCAGTGAACTGGCAACGAAATCCTGAAACTCTATATCCGGCTCCGTTTCCTGGGAGCCGCTTTCACTTGCCGGAGCTTCCTTTTGCGCTCGAGACCTCTCCTGTGGAATGCTGGACACACGGGGATCATCGGAGGACATGTTGGTAATCTGCACGCCAGCAGGGCGATCCAGCAGCACAGACTTGTCTCCTTGCGCAAAGAGAACGCCAGGAACAATCGCGCAGCAAAAAGCAAAGACTACGGTCTTAAACACAACTTTCTTCTTTCGTTTAATCGGAGGACCCAACTGATAGACAGATTCCCGAATACAGATTACCGAAGCCGCTACTTCTCTAAGGTAAGCCTTATCGCCTATGGGACGGACACTTTGTTACTGAGGGAAACGCTACATCGTGGAGGGGTTTTTGCCTATTAATAAAGGGTATACAGGTTACCGATGTAACTCCACCTTCCGCAGCCTAGGGCTGAAACCTTATATGGTCGGATAGGGGTGAGGAGATCCATTGAGAAAGACTTTGCGCCTTTCTGTCTTTGTCAGAAGTGACTGCCTGCTCAGGCGCTATGGGCCACTTAATGCCGATCTGTGGATCCGCGAAGTGAATGCCGCTTTCTGCTTTGGAATTGTAGATTCCGGTACATTTGTACTGCACCTCGCACGCATCCGTGAGTGCGCAGAACCCTCGAGCGAAGCCGTAGGGCGCCCAAACCTGTTTCTTGTTTGCAGCAGAAACCTCGGCTCCGAACCATTGCCCCAAAGTCGGCGAGCCTTTGCGAATATCCACCGCAACCAGAAAAGCCGCTCCGCTGGTCACGCGCATGAGCTTGCCCATCGGCGGATCCCACTGGAAGTGCAATCCGCGTAAGACACCCTTGCTGGAACGGGAATGGTTATCCTGAACAAATTCGGCGGGAAGGCCGAGCTCACGAAACTTGTCGGCCCGGAACGCTTCCATGAAGAACCCGCGCTCGTCTCCAAATGCTTCGGTTTGAAGCACTATCACATCATTCAGATGGACCGATTCTATTTTGAAGGGCATTCTAGCTATGTTTCTCAGCGACCGCACGAACTCGCGTTCCTGGTTGATCTGCGCCCGACAGCGTTTCCCAACCGCGCCGCGAGAGGTCCCAGAATATCAGGTAACCGGCGACCGCAGCCACAACGAGCAGCGCGATGCCCGAGAGCCATGCTCCAAACACCAGTTTCCCAATCGCAAACAGCGAGCAGTAGACCAGGACGCAACCCATGAGCCAGTCAAAGGCGTTGCTGCTCAAGTCCCGGACCTCAGACAGTTCCGGAGCGAGCCTGGCAATTCGACTCCAGCCGTAAACCGTAGGGTGCGTTCGGCGGTAGAACTCGAGTAATTTCGTGTCCGGCTCTGCCGGGGTAAGAAATGTCGCAACGATCCAGGCAAGCGTCGTGCAGAGAGCTGTTATCAGCGATGACTTTGCAAATACCACGGCGTCGTTACCGGAAAAGCTCACCTTGCTTAGCACCGCGGTAACCAACGCGGCCACAATCATGGCGACGATTTCGCTCCAAGCATTGATGCGCCACCAGTACCAGCGGAGGATATAAACCGCTCCGGTCCCAATTCCTAGATTGAGTACGATTTGCCATCCCTGGCCGATTGAGTGCAACTGTCCGGCTACGTATCCGCTGACCAACACCAGGACAATCGTAAGCAGGCGTCCAATGGCAACATAATGTTTTTCGGTCTTCTGCTTGACCATGAAGCGGCGATACAAATCGTTTACCAGATATGAGACGCCCCAGTTCAGCTGCGTCCCCAACGTTGACATGAATGCCGCCAAGAAAGCGGCAATCATCACGCCCCGCAGCGCCGGAGGAAGATAATCGCGCAGCACCATGACATAACCCTGTTGCGGGTTAGCTGCGAAAGCAGCGCTGGGATGCAAGCCGCCCGCTGGCGAGTAGACCGCAAGCGCCACTAAACCAGTGATGATCCATGGCCAGGGACGCAGAGCATAGTGCGCAATGTTGAACCATAGCGTCGCGCCGAGAGAGTTCTTCTCATCGCGAGCGCTGAACATACGCTGTGCAACATAGCCGCCGCCGCCGGGTTCGGCTCCTGGATACCACGCAGACCACCATTGCACGCCAAGGTAAGTGAAAAAGGTCAGAACCGGTAGCGTCCAGATCGCGCCTGTGGCCCAACCCAGGTGAAAGTCAGGAAAGAAGGCCAGCGGATTTGAAACTTGATGCCCAGTGTGTTGCGCTGCCTCTCCCACCATCTGCAACCGCAATTTCAGCGCTTCCATTCCGCCGATCTTCACCACGGCGACCCACGCCAGGACCACGACCATGGTCATCTTCAAAATGAACTGAAACAGGTCCGTGACCAGCACGCCCCACAGGCCGCCGATCGAAGTGTAGATCCCGGTGAACGGAACGAGAATAAGGATACAGATAAGCAGCGCTGTATGGTCAGGGGTGCCCAGTGTGTAGTGCAGAAGCGTATGTCCGCCGAGCGTCAGTTGCAGGACTCTCCCCTCGGCGATCATCGGCCCAAGCAGCACTGTAATGATGCTGACCATCGCGTTGGTGACCCATCCAAGAACAAGGCAATTCATGGCGAGTCCTAAATAAACGGCCTTGAATCCACGAAGAAAAGCAGCCGGCTTGCCGCTGTAGCGCAACTCCGTCAGTTCGACGTCAGTCAAGACTTCAGCGCGTCGCCAATAACGGGCAAAGAAGAAGACCGTCAGCATGCCGCTCAGACATGAACTCCACCAGATCCAATTACCAGCGATTCCCTGGGTAGCAATGACGCCGCTGACGAACAGCGGAGTATCGGCCGCAAAGGTCGTGGCAACCATCGACGTGCCAGCCAACCACCAGGAGACCTCTCGGCCGGAGATGAAGAACTCTTCAGTATTTCCGCCGGCGCGGCGACGGTAGAAGATGCCGATCAGAAGATTGATCAGCAGGTATCCGACTACGACAACCCAGTCGGTCAGGTTCAGGGGCATCGCTTACTCTCCTGGATGGCGATGCAGGGCAGTTTAACAAACAGCAACAGGCGGGTACACAGAGGGAAACGCTTACATTCTGAGTTCTCCAGGCAGAAACTTCCGGAAGCGCAAAAAGAAGGGAGCATCTGCTTTATCGAAATTAGTCGCCAATTCCTGATTGCTAACTGGTTGACTGCGACTTGGCCTCAGGCCGCTCGCTCACAAACCCATACGGACAGTGCCTGCATCCCGACCGGCAGCAATATCCGCGTTTCAACAGAAACTTTGCCGTGAAGACCCAGCATTCATTCTCGATGTAGTAGTCCTCGCCCAGTACCAGTTCGTCGCTCATGAACGGCTGGCCTCCTGCACTAGGCTCAGCGGCTGCGGCGATGGGGTTTCCACTACTACTTCATCGCGGAAGCTCACGTACTTACCGGAAATGGCAGGCACGCGCTCTCCGGGAACGATGATCCCGGCAAGGTTCAGCGGATCGGCTGCGGAGATAGTCACGAGTTCGCCTGTGGGCTGAAGGTTCTTCATGGCGCGCAACGACTCAACCGCAATCGGTAACGCGAATTGCTCGCCGATAAAGCCGCTGACAAAGCGCCCACCGCGAATTTCGCCGCGATCTTCCATGCGGCGCAAAGTAATCAGCAGGTCGCGCCAACGCGGCAGGATGCTCTCGCGCACCAGCAACTCGCGGAAGACCACACCGTAGCGCTCAAGCAGCATCTTGCAGACCGATTCCAGCGCACGGTTCGGATCTTCTCCCTCCAGCGGATACAACAGGGACCAGCGTCCCGCGCTGTGCCGCGGCCGGCTGCTCTTCCCTGTTCCTTGTCCCGCGCGACGCTTGGGATCGATGAGCGAGCGCAGATTATCGAAGCCATCGGCTGTAACCAAGCCGGCAGCTACGAGCTCCCACAGTCCGGTTTCCACTTCCGACTTCAGTTTTCCCGTACCGCGCACGATATCGGCAAAGAACGAGGCTCCTCGCTGGCGCAGAAACTCCATCACTTCATGCGCACCGGGACTCAAGCCCTTAAGTTCCAATTCCGCTTCCTTGTGAGCGGTACGCACGCTGGGCAGGGCCATCCACTCGGCATCGTCGCGGACGAAAAATGTGATCGGCGCGACGCTGGTCGGTACCACACGCCGCGTGCCGCCTTCACTTGACGGCGAAGCAGTGGTCAACATTGCTGGATGTGGCGAGAGCCTGCCCCAACCCACAGCACCGGTAAGGCAGAGCTGGTCGAGCAGCTTGGGATCGTAGTTGCTCAATCGGCGGTTCAAAATCTGCCGCTCCCAGGCGCTGGCGGGGACCTCAAATCCCTGAAGCTGTTTGAGCACCTGTAGCAGGCCGCGCTCGTCGCGAAGTTGCGCTCCCGGAGCCACATGCTGCCAGCGGAAGAACCAGCGCATCAAGGTGGCAGCGGTCACCGGCTCAATCTGCTTCCGCAGCGAGCCGAGCGTCAGGCGATGGATGCGCGCCAGCAGCCGCCGCTCGCACCACTCCGTTGCTCCGGTGAGACTGCCCGTGATCTGCTGCCCCGGCTGGAATTCGTTGCGCGGAGGGACGCTGGTGAACTGCCCCCGCAGGATGAGCCCGGTTGCCTCAATGCGCAACAGCGTCTTTTCTACTTCGGCTAATGGCAGGCGGAGAAAACTGGCGAGTGAAGATGCAGTTGCCGGCCCGATGTGCGCCAGCCATCCCGTGACCATCGCTTTCAGCGCGTCTTCAATCGAGGGCGGCTCACCTTCAAGTTCCGGCAGAGCGGATTCGATCCTTACCTGCGGATAGACTGTCCGAAATGCCTTGAGTTTTTCCGTCGCAACCCAGAACCAGATGTCGCCGGCCAGTGCTCGCGTAGCGCGATTCGTCTGCTGCAAGCGCCCGAAGAATGGCAGCCAAACTTCGGCTGAGCGGCGGCCATCCGGAGCACGGAAGTCTTCCGGCAGCACGATTAACGTCTGCAAAGCGTCGGCCAGTTCATCGGAGTCGCGGACATCGGGCCAGGCATCGGCGCAGACCTCCGCAATGGCCGCAGGATCGAGCGCGCCCACTTCCTTCAGCACTGATTCCGGCAGCGTGCGCCGCATCTCTACGGCGCGAGCACGGCGCTCTTCCAGAGGTGCATCGTCGAGATAGGCGTAAGGATTGCTGTTCAGGATCTCATGCGAAAAAACCGATGGAACCGGCGTATCCACAGCAAGACACTTGATCTCGCCCGAGCGAATGCGCCGCAACAGTTGCTTCAAGCCCTCAAGATCGAGCGCATCATGGAAGATGTCCTTCATCACCTCGCGCACCAGAGGGTGGTCGGGAACCTGGATTGGGCCGTCCACGTTTTCCTGGCAGGCAGCAACATCAGGAAACACCGAAGCCAGCAGATCAGCCGAGCGCGTGCGCTGGACTTGCGGCGGTATCTTCTTGCCATTCCAATAGCGCAGCAGAGCCAGGGAGCGATTGGCGTCCCATTTCCAGCGGCTTTCCAGCAGCGGCGAGAGCAGCGCGGCCTGCTGCAAAACTTCTTTCACGGTGTTTTCGTGCAGGAAGTTGAAAACATCTGTTAGCGGGAAACTGTGCTGCTCCGCCAGCGCGATGTTCACTCCATTGTCGGTGGCGGCAGCCTGCAGCTCAAAATTGAAGGAAACGCAGAACCGCTTGCGCAGCGAAAGGCCCCAGGCTTTGTTGATGCGTGCGCCCAGCGGAGCGTGAATCACCAACTGCATTCCTCCGCCTTCATCGAAGAATCGCTCGGCAATGATGGTGTCCTGCGTGGGCACAGCGCCGAGCACTGCACGACCGGTTACGATGTATTCGATCGCCTGCTCCGCGCCGGAATCATCCAGCCCACACTCCTGTTTCAGCCGCTCGACCGTGTTCATCACCTCGGGCGATTTCTGGTTGACGAAACCGGGAGCAGTATTCGGAGTGAGATCGCTGATTTCCTTTCGCAGTTCGCCTACCTGATGCGAGAGCTCCTGCGTGCGCGCCGGCGCCTCGCCCAGCCAGAACGGAATCGAAGGCGGCGCTCCATGAGCATCTTCCACCAGCACGCGACCCGCGGCTTCAATGCGCCGGATACGCCAACTCGTATTGCCCAGCAGCACGATGTCGCCCTTCATGCTCTCGACGGCGAAATCCTCGTGCAGCGTGCCGATGACTGTGCCTTCCGGCTCTGCCACGACGGTGAAGAGATTGGTTTCTGGAATCGCGCCGCCGTTCATGATGGCGACCATGCGCGAGCCGCGCCGTGCTTTCAGGCGCTTGTTGACGCGGTCACGATAGAGATATGCGCCGAAACGACCTCGTTGCGAAGCGATGCCATCGCTCAACATGGTGAGCAGGTCGTCATAATCTTTGCGCTTAAGCGAACCGTACGAATACGCACGCTTCACCAGCTCAAACAGGTCGTCTTCACTCCACTCTTCGGCCGAGCAGGCAGCAACAATCTGTTGGGCCAGAACATCGAGCGGAGCGTCAGGGATGATCAGGCTGTCCAGCTCGCCCTGATGGATAGCGCGTACCAGCGCGGCACATTCGATCAGCTCATCGCGCGTTGTGGGAAAGAAGCGGCCTTTTGGCACCGCGCCGCGCCAGTGTCCGGCACGTCCAAAGCGCTGTAAGGCAACGGCAATTGACCGCGGCGACCCGATATGGCAGGCGAGATCCACATAACCGACGTCAATTCCAAGCTCGAGCGACGCGGTGGCTACCAGCACTTTCACTTCGCCGTTCTTGAGCTTGGTTTCCGCTTCCAGACGCAGCTTGCGTGCCAAGCTTCCATGATGTGCGGCGACCTGGTCTTCACCCAGCTTCTCCGCCAGGTTGAAAGCCACGCGTTCAGCCAGCTTGCGTGTGTTCACGAACACCAGAGTAGAGCGATGCTCCTGAACGAGCTGCGCGATGCGGTCGTAGGTCTCGTCCCAAAGCTCATTGCTGGCTACCGGGCCAAGCTCCTGCCCGGGGACTTCTATCGCCAAATCAAGCGCGCGCTTGTGTCCGATGTTCACCACCACGGGATCTGGTTGGTCATTCCCAGTTAAATAGTGTGCGACGGTTTCAATCGGCTTCTGTGTGGCGGAAAGGCCGATGCGCGTGGCGCGCCCTCCGGTCAGCGCGTCCAGCCGCTCCAGCGAGAGCGTAAGGTGAGCGCCGCGCTTGTCATCGGCCACGGCGTGGATTTCATCCACGATTACCGTCTTCACATCGCGGAGAATGCCGCGACTTTTTTGAGCCGTCAGCAGAATGTAAAGCGACTCGGGAGTTGTAACCAGGATATGCGGCGGACGCTTGAGCATCTTCTGGCGCTCATGGCTCAGCGTATCTCCGGTGCGGACCGCAACCCGGATCTGCGGCATGAGCAGCCCTTGTTTGCCTGCCAATTCGGTGATTTCGGCCAGCGGTCCTTCCAGGTTTTTTTGAATATCGTTGCCCAGCGCTTTCAAGGGCGAGACGTAAAGAATTTCCGTGGCGTCAATCAGATCGCCGGCAAGCGCTTTGCGCACCAAAGCGTCAATGCATGTGAGAAACGCAGCCAGCGTTTTGCCCGAACCGGTGGGCGCCGAGATCAGCGTGGTGCGGCCGGCCAGTATGTGGGGCCAGCCCTGCTCCTGAGGCTCAGTGGGCGTGCCGAACTTCGTGGCAAACCACGTCTGAACAATGGGATGAGCCCACGATAGAGCAAAATTCGGGGGAAGCCGCATCTCGTCATTTTAACAGAGATTCGACGTATCTTCGCCAGTGAAAAATCTGCTCTTAGCCGCAGGCCGAGCAGGGTAGGAATTTTCTAATGTTAACCTTAGAATCCGACCTTAAAGGTGACCTCACCGCCACCATCCTGCGCGCTCTAACTTACTTGCCCAGATAAAGTTACGGATTATCGACAGGTTTTCCACAGGGGCTGCACTGATTTTGGTGTGTAAGCTGCACTCCGATAGGGCACTGCTGTTGAAGTCGAGAAACCGCCACTTCGCAAGGCGACAGGTCAGGTCAAAAAAACCCAATAAAGGAAGACCCATGAGCGACCTTTCTCAGCGAATTCAGCGGCTTACGCACGAATTGAACGCGCTTCGAGTCCACTTGCGCTGGACCAACTCGCAATCGCCCTGCCCCGGCGATCACCGCCAACTGCTCGATCAGGTGGTAAGCGCGAACTTGGTTTCCAATCTCACCGATGTTGTTGACCAGCTCACGCAATTCTTGTGGCGCTATATTGATTCCGCGGCTGCTGCCGGCGAAGGCACAGACTTTTCCACCCAGAGCCGGCAGATCGAAGAAGTGACCGAATTGCTCCGCCTTCTGCGCCACTCCTGCATGCCGAAATCGGCGCCGGAGCCTTCCGCGTTCGTCGCGCGGGTGAGCAAAATTGTGGACCAGCACAGCGAACCGGACGAAGAAACTCTCCTTCTGGAGCAGCGCGGACTGCGACTGGAGCGCTCTGCATAAGGGCACGCGCCTGGAGTAGAATGCGTCCCATGCTGAAGCACATCCGCTGGGATAACGTTGAACTGGAAGCCTTGAACCCCCTGCTCGACCGCCAGATGATCACAGGCGAGAACCTGATGCTGGCGCGCGTCCTGCTCAAAAAGGGCTGCGTTGTGCCGGAGCACAGCCACATGAACGAACAGCTCACCTACGTTCTGGAAGGCGCGCTCAAGTTCTGGATTGACGGAAAGGAAGTTATTGTCCGCTCCGGCGAGGTGCTCTGCATTCCTCCCCACATGCCCCACAAGGCTGAAGCCATCGAAGATACGGTTGATGTGGACGTCTTCTATCCTCCGCGCCAGGACTGGCTGAACAAATCCGACGCCTATCTTCGAGACTGGGAACCGGCCCCGACGCGGTGAAATCGGGAGATCATTTCAAATTTCAAATTTGAAATTTCCGCTCCTTCCGCCGTTCCTCCGTGTTTCGAGGGTATTAGGAGGCGTAATAAAAAAGGAGGCTAGCGGGGCAAAATCGACTAGCCTCCTGCTGGTGGCATTCGTTGAGTTCCGGTATACCGTCCGGCAGCCACGCCCGATGTGACCCAGGAACGTCACCCCGGCACAGCATCCGGCATGGAGCTTGTTGACAGTGACACGCTCAGGGGAGGGATGGTATATCAGCCTTCCAACCGCGTGTTTTTTTCTTCCCTACCGTTCCTCCGGCGCGTCCGGCCAACGCTGGGTCGAGCGAGCCAGCGTGCTTTAAAGCGACAACCCTCCTCGTTCTGTGCGCGACAGCGGGGATCGCAGCGACGGAATCCGAAGGTCGCCTGATTGCCAGAGCGCCAGGCCACCACAAGTAAGTTTGCGCGCCGTCGCATTGTCCTTATGAGTAATAAGATTGCGCCGGAGCCAGCCAAGACTAAGATCGGCGATTTAAGAGAGGATTAGTCTTTAATTAAAATTTCTTATATCTCTTGTATCTCTCGGGAACCGCGGGTTCGCATGGATCGGCGACAGTGTTCGCGTCTTGGGAGATTACAGATGCCTAACGCCCGAACATCGTATTGGGATCAGCTGAACGTTCCACCCTCGAAATTTTCACAGAGGTTTCACACCAGCAACTTCGCGTGAGCGTAGAATAATCCCCTGCTACCGGAACGGATTCTCAATCGTCTTTTGAAGGGATTCTCATTCGGTTATTCAAAGAAGGAGACGAAAAAACATGGCGTCTGCCAAGTCAACCATTCCTGAAGGATTCCATTCCGTCACCCCCAGCCTCATCGTTCGCGATGCAGCCAAGGCCATTGATTTTTACAAACGGGCGCTGGGCGCGCAGGAACTCGTGCGCATGCCAGGCCCTGACGGCAAGATCATGCATGCTGAGATCAAAATCGGCAACTCCATCATCTTCCTAGGTGAGGAAAACCCGCAGATGGGCGCGAAGTCGCCCCAGACCCTCGGCGGCTGTACTGGAACCCTGAGCGTTTACGTTCCTGACGTTGACCAGGTCTTCCAGCAGGCCGTGACCGCTGGCGGCAGAGAAACCATGCCCGTGGCAGACCAGTTCTGGGGCGATCGCTACGGCACCTTTGTTGATCCCTTTGGCTATCAGTGGGGGGTCGCTACGCACAAAGAAGATCTGACGCCGCAGGAAATGGAAGAACGTATGCAGCAGTTCTTTGCCAGCATGGCAAAGAAGAAAACGGCATAAGGAAAAACTCCGTTCGGGCCGCCCAGAGTGACTGCAAATTTGGGATCGCAGGCGCTTATCAGCGGCCCGTGCCCTTTTCGCGAATTGGAATTCCATACTCGCAGGGCGACGCAGCCAGAGCAAAATCGTTAACCACACTTCTGCGAATTTTTTTGAGAAGCCTCTCCAATTTTCCTTTTGAGCAGCTCCCCTCCGGCTGATACCATCAACAGCATTCCTCCCGGAGGTCTTTGCCTTGAGAAGCCTGCTACGTCATGTTGTACGCGCCACCTTGGCTCTGATGTTGCTGAATTTCTCTCTTGCTACGATCCAGGCTCAATCTAAGCCGGTTGCCCAGCGCAAAGGTAGCTCTGCTACTGCTACCGTCCCCAATATTCCTATTCCCGACATCAAGTACACCAAGTTCGTGCTCAAGAACGGACTGACAGTGCTGGTGCACGAAGATCACAAGGCGCCGATCGTCGCCGTGAATACCTGGTATCACGTGGGCTCGAAGAATGAGAGACCCGGCAAGACCGGCTTCGCTCATCTCTTCGAACATCTGATGTTCAGCGGAAGCCAGAATTTCAATTACACGTATATCAATGCGATGGAGCGGATCGGCGCTACGAACCTCAACGGCACCACGAATAACGACCGCACCAACTACTTCGAGAACGTGCCCACCTCAATGCTGGACTATGTTCTGTTCGCGGAAAGCGATCGCATGGGACATCTGCTGGGCGTGCTTGACCAGAAGAAACTTGATCTTCAACGCGGGGTGGTGCAGAACGAGAAACGCCAGGATGAGAACCAGCCTTACGGCGTCACCGATGAACTGCTTGCAACGAATACCTACCCCGCCGGCCATCCTTACTCCTGGACCGTAATCGGTTCCATGAAGGACCTGGATGCTGCCTCGATGAGTGACGTCCAGGAATGGTTCAAAACTTACTACGGGCCGAACAACACTACCGTGGTCATCGCCGGCGATATCACGCCTGAAGTCGCCCGGCAAAAAGTTGAGAAGTACTATGGAGAGATTCCACCTGGGCCTCCCATCGCTAAACAGGAAGTCTGGATCGCCAAGCGCACCGGCACGCATCGCGGCTGGGCGCAGGACCGCGTTCCGCAAGCCCGCATCTATCGCGTCTGGAACGTGCCGCAATACGGATCGCCCGGAGAGGCGCAACTGGACCTCGTCGCGCGTATTCTCGGCCAGGGCAAAACTTCGCGGCTCTATAAAAGGCTCGTCTACAGAGACCAGATTGCCACCAGTGCGACAGCCTTTAATGATTCGAACGAGATTGGCGGACAATTTGATTTAACTCTCACGGCCAGGCCCGGCGCGGATGCGAAGCAGATGGAACGCGAGGCCAATGAGGAACTGCAGAACTTCCTCAAGAACGGTCCAACAGCCGAAGAGCTTCAGTTAGCCAAGACGCAGATTCTCGGCAATTTCGCGCGGGTCGTCGAACGCATCGGCGGTTTCGGCGGCAAGAGCGACGTTCTGGCCCGTTGCCAGACCTACACCGGGAATCCGGATTGTTACAAGACCTACCTCGAAAGAGTCCAGGGGGCGACGCTCGCTTCGGTGAAGAAGGCTGCCAATGACTGGCTCTCCGATGGTGATTACGTCCTTGATGTCGAGCCTTATCCAACAACCCTGAAAGCCGAAGCCAAACTCGACCGCTCTCACGAACCTGCGCCTGGTGCTCCTGTCTCTCTGAACCTTCCGGCCATGCAAAGCACGAAACTTTCCAACGGACTGAAAATTGTCCTGGCGGAACGGCACACTGCACCTGTGGTGAACTTCTCTTTGCTGGTGGATAGCGGCTATGCCGCCGATCCCGCCAACGCGCCGGGAATCGCCAGCTTTGCTCAGCGCATGCTCGAAGAGGGCACGCCGACGCGCGACTCGCTCAAGATTGGCGAAGAGCTGGAATCACTCAGCGCAAACTTTAATGCAGGCGCGAATCTCGACTGGGCCTTCGTCAACCTGAACACACTCAAAGGCACCATGGACAAGGCGCTGGACATTTACAGCGACCTGATCCTGCATCCTTCATTTCCGGAAAAGGAATTTGTCCGGCTGCAAAAGGAACGTCTGGCTGCCATTCAGCGCGAAAAAGTCACTCCCGTCTTTATGGCACTGCGCGTTTCACCGGTGTTGCTCTACGGCAAAGGACATCCTTACGGAGTGCCCTTCACCGGCACCGGCAATGAAGCCAGCGTAAAGAAGATGAACCGGGAAGATCTGGCAAAATTCCATAACACCTGGTTCAAACCCAACAACTCCACGTTGCTCATCGTGGGAGACACAACCCTGGCGGAGATCGCGCCCAAGCTGGAGAAGCTTTTTGCCGCATGGAAGCCGGGCGAGGTGCCTAAGAAGAATATCGCCGCCGTGGCTCAGCCGGAAAAGGATGTTGTCTATCTGATTGACCGGCCGGGATCGGGACAGAGCATCATCACCGCGGCGCAGTTGGCGCCTCCGCGCAACGATCCCGACTCAATTCCTCTGGAGCTGGTCAATGACATTTTCGGCGGGACCTTTAGCTCACGCATCAACATGAACCTGCGGGAAGACAAGCATTATTCCTATGGCGTCTTCAGCATCATTCCCGCCGCACTCGGCCAGCGCCCGTACCTGAGCATCTCTCCTGTGGAGACCGACAAGACGAAGGAATCTTTGGAGCAGTTGGTGGAGGAGTACCACGGCATCACCAGCTCCAAACCGATATCAGAGAAAGAACTCTCGGACTCGCAGACCAATGCCACGCTTGGCCTGTCAGGCCGCTTTGAAACCGTGCAGCAGCTCTCCGGCGCTTATAGCACGATTCTGGAGTACAACCTGCCAAACGATTACTTCAACACCTTTACTAAGGCAGCTATGGCGGTTACACCGGAATCGGCAAACTCCATCGCCAAAAAGTTCATTCTTCCCGACCACTTGATCTGGGTAGTTGTGGGAGATATGAGCAAGGTGGAAGCCGGCATCCGCTCCCTCAACCTGGGCGAGGTACACAAGATCGACGCTGATGGAAATCCTGTGCAGTAGCTAGACTGCGCGGACAGAGGGCGGCATGACCAGTGCTGCCCTCACTTCGCTGTCGTTCTACGAGGGGCGAACTCATCAACCACCTTCTGAAACTTCTTCTCTGAAGCGAAGCCGCTCGCCCGGATCCAACCAATAGTCCGGTTGCCGATCAACACCGTAGTCTGATGCCGCTGGCTCCCTGGCGCAAACAGTCCCAGCGATCTTAATAGTTCTTCTGTTTCTGCTTTGTTTCCGCTCAGCAGCACCCAGCCACGGCCGACGTTGAACTTCTTTCCCCAAGCTCTCATCCGCGCGGGCGTGTCATGCTCCGGATCAACACTGATGGAGATCAAGACCAGATCGTGCCCCAGCCGGCTGCTTAGCGATCTTGCCAATTTCGAGAATGTCTGCTGGGTAATCGGACAGATGGCGGCGCAGTTTGTGAAAAACGCATTGATGACGGCGGTTCGGTCCTTCAGTACGTCAGAGCTGAAGTGGAGATGACGATCGTTTTCGTCTACGACTGCCAGATCCGGTACGGTTAGTTTCATCGGCCTTGAGGAACCATTCTGAGCATGACCGAAGGATGCGGTGGCGATCAGTAGAAGAGAAAAGATGAAGGCGGATTTCATGGTGTGTTTCCCTTGACCTTGAGAGCGAGGTCGCGCGGCCCCGGAGAAGCTCCGAAGCCGCGCTTTCTCGTTTGCTGCGCCCGAGTGCTATCCTACAATTTCCATGGGACGCATCATTTCGTTGTCCTCGTGTTCCAGAATGTGGCAGTGCCACACGTACCGGAACCGCTGCCCCGGCGTAACTTGCGTACCGGTGGGAAGATCGAACTTCATGATGAGTTTGGTAACCGTGCCGGGGAAAGACTTCACCACGTCCTTGGCCGCGTTCACCTCTTCGGGAGCAGGCGCCTGCGGCGGGCCGGTGAAGACCAGTTGTCCGGTGTTGTCAAACGTGTCCTGATCGTAAGGCTGGCGACTGAGGATCTGAAATTCCACCAGGTGGATATGCTTGGGATGCGCATCGCCTGTGTCGTTGATCAAATTCCAGATTTCAGTGGAGCCGGCCTTCGGATCTTCCGTCACTGGATCATCCCAGTTCTTCTGATCGAGTAAGCCGATGATCGGGAATCCATCCGACTCGCGGTCCAGTTCGGTCAGAACCAGGCTGCGAGTGCGGGTGGCCGAAGCCGGATTCAAGTTCATCGGATTGGGATTCAGAACCTGTGGAATCCGGCTGGTGTCGCGCGAAGAAAGCGGCTGGGAGACGCGGAACATCATGATCTCCGTTGGCACCACTTCCCCGCCGCCTGGGTAAGGGGCGGGAGCGTCGTTCTTCAGTACGAAGAACTGGCCCTGCTTTCCGGTGAAGTCCACGATCACATCAAAGCGCTCTGCCGGAAGCTGCAGCAGAGTTGTGAGCGCCACAGGAGCAGGCAGTAAGCCGCCGTCCGTGCCGATCACGTGAAACTGCGGACCTGCCATGCCATGGGCCGAACCGTCAGCCGTGGTGCGCACCAGACGCATGTTCAGGAAGCGCGCGTTGCAGGCGTTGAGGATGCGGAAGCGATAGCGTCGCGGTTCAACGTCTAACACCGGCCAAACTTTCCCGTTCACCAGCATGGTGTCGCCGAAGAATTCCGGAATCCAGTACTGGTGCGTTCCGCCGTCCGCGATGGGATACAGGAAACTGCCATCGGCATTAAACAGGCGGTCCTGAATCAATAGCGGAATTTCGAACTGGCCTTTGGGAACGTTGAGGGCATCTTCCACCTCGTCACGGATGAGGTAACAGCCCGCCAAACCCATGATCATGTTCAAACGCGTGATGCCAAGCGTGTGATCGTGATACCAGAGCATGGTGGACTGCTGGTCATTGGGATAGACAAAGGCATCGGGAGTGTAGAGCACCGGGCCGGTGACGCCATCCGGTGAACTCCAGGCTTCCGGATAACCATCCGATTCGGGAAGAATCTTGGCCCCGTGCAGGTGAACCACGTTGCGGACCTGAGGCTTGTCAGCTTCGGAGCCGTGAACGGTCGGATCCACAGGAAGAGGATGCGTGGTGGGAAGCTCATCGTTGTGATACTTGATCTTCACCGGAACGCCACGCCGTACTTCCATCGTCGGGCCGGGATAAATCCCGTTGTAGCCCCAGATGGTCGTGGCGGGAAGGTCACGGTGCAGCTTCTGCTGCGCCTGCTGCATGCGAATGTGGGTAACGCCTTTGGGTGATGGCTTAATTACCGGCATGATCGGCAGCTCGTCAACAAATTGCGTGAGACCGTTGACGATGGCTGCTGCTGCCGCTTTCTGCGCGGCCGTGCGGTGGGCAACATGTCCGTGGAACATGATGCCGCCCGGAACAGGCACGCGCGTGTTGATGGATTGGGCCGATGACAGCGTCGGCATCATCATGCCGGCTCCTGCCATCGCGCCCAGTTTCAGGACATCGCGTCGACTCTTTTTCATTGAACTTTGTGTGCTCCTTGGGGATGGACACACTTCAGGCGTGACACTTCACGGCGGGGGAATCCGTCGCTCGGTTATCGAGGCTTTTGAAGCAGGTCCTGTTGGATTTCAGCCATGGTGGTTCCCGGAAGAGGCTGAAAGCTGAGTAGAAAATAGCCGCAAAAATATAAGCGGGCTATTGAATTAGGAGAATTAATTTCGACGAAAGAAAACTCTTGATTGCCGTTAACGAATTAATTTGTGATCCGTACTCACGCTTTAGAAATTTCGCCGGCAAGAAGAGAGATTCTATTGTCTGGAAATCTCTGGTTAAGAATTTCCAATGTTAGGCACTCAGCA
>DATEGH010000143.1:0-7064 GCA_035280185.1 Terriglobales bacterium | reverse complement strand
CTTACGTTACGAGAAGACGGTTTCCAACATCAAAGAAGTAAAGGCGCGCGAAGGCAAGGTGATCGCCATCGCAACGGAAGGGGACGAGGAGATCCGGGAGTCAGTGGATCACGTCTTTCATGTTCCGCAAGCGCCGGAGTTGCTGCTGCCGATTCTTGAAGTTGTACCCCTGCAACTGCTGGCGTATCACATCGCGGTGCGTCGCGGTTGCGATGTAGACCAGCCGCGCAACCTGGCAAAGTCAGTCACGGTCGAATAAATCGGATTTGGTAGCAGCTTAAAGTTTTTCTAATCCCGTCCTGAGTTCCCGGTTTGCGGGCTAGAATCACTCAAATGGCAGAGCAGGAATTTAAGCTCGAATCGGTCTGGACGCGCCGCTCGGGACTGCTGGCGCTGGTGATCGGTATTCTCGCGTTCGCCGTCAATCTCACACAGGACATCTTTCTTGCTTCAGAAGGATTCTCTCGCTGGACGGTTGTGATCATCAGCGATCTGATTACCGGCGGGATTGCCGGCGCTCTGTTTTATCAGTTCGCAAAATATGAGAAGTACAAACGCGAACTGATCCGCGCGCGCATGCACACGATTGCTGAGCTGAATCATCACATAAGAAATGCCCTGCAGGTGATCAAATTTTGGGGCTTGCAGCACCAGAACTGCAGCCTGGATGAAATCCAGATTCAGTTCATGAAGGATTCGGTCGATCGGATCGAGTGGGCATTGCGAGAAATCCTGCCGTCATACGGGCCTGAGTTGGCGCAGTCAGGCTCGGCTCCGCACCAGGGAATTGCCCCGACGTCTCCTGCGAGAGAATTGCAGGGGCAGCCTTCCACTCCTCCACAACCGAAGCCACACTGATCGCCCGCTATTGCATCAGCCGAAAGCGGCGCTTCATCTAACAGCTCCAGTGTCCTCATTTCTTTCGGAAGGTATTTAAAGTAAGCGGCCTGCGGGCAACGGCAATCCGCTAACTACCGGTCCAGCATCTTTTTGCAACACGTCGGGTCTTCGCCTCATCTAACACCTTGACAGTAAGTAACTCAACTCCCATAATAGGGTTGCTGTTAGGGAGTAGATGCTGGTTTTTTAAGCACTTATAGACTCAGGAGGCAGTAGTTTATGGGCAAGATTATCGGAATTGACTTGGGCACCACGAACTCCGTGGTCGCAGTGATGGAGGGCGGAGAGCCCAAAGTCATCGCCAACGAGGAAGGCGGGCGCACAACTCCTTCAGTCGTGGGGTTTACAAAATCGGGGGAGCGACTGGTCGGGCAGGTGGCCAAACGGCAGGCTATTACCAATCCGGAAAACACAATTTATTCCATTAAGCGGTTCATGGGACGCCGCTATGACGAAGTCAACGAAGAAATGAAGATGGTCCCATACAAAGTCGTTCGGCAGGGCGACCATGTGGCGATTCTGGCGCAGGGGAAGGAGTACACGCCTCCGCAGATTTCGGCCATGATTCTCCAGAAATTAAAGAAGGCAGCCGAGGATTACCTTGGCCAGTCCGTTTCTGAAGCCGTGATTACCGTGCCGGCATACTTCAATGACGCGCAGCGGCAGGCCACAAAAGACGCAGGAAAGATCGCCGGACTGGATGTGAAGCGCATCGTCAACGAACCAACCGCGGCGGCTTTGGCTTATGGCTTGGACAAGAAAAAGGACGAGACCATCGCCGTGTACGATTTCGGCGGCGGCACCTTCGATATTTCCATCCTCGAAGTCGGCGAGGGCGTGATTGAGGTGAAGTCTACCAATGGCGATACGCATTTGGGCGGCGACAATCTGGACACGCGCATCGTTGATTGGCTGGTGGATGAGTTCAAGAAAGATGAAGGGCTGGATTTGCGCAGCAAAGGCAACGAAATGGCCTTGCAGCGTCTGCGCGATGCGGCGGAAAAAGCCAAGATCGAGCTTTCCACCACCATGGAAACGGAGATCAATCTGCCGTTCATCACGGCCGATGCCACTGGTCCCAAGCACCTGGTGAAGAAGCTTACCCGCGCCAAGCTGGAGCAGATGGTGGAAGACCTGATCAACCGTTCTGTCGGTCCGTGCCGTCAGGCCATGAAAGATGCCGGAGTTGAAACCAAAGATATTGATGAAGTGGTGCTGGTCGGTGGACAAACCCGCATGCCTCGCATTCAAGCGCTGGTAAAGGAACTCTTCGGCAAAGAGCCGCACAAAGGGGTCAACCCGGACGAAGTGGTTGCCGTGGGCGCGGCGGTCCAGGCCGGCGTGCTGGCAGGAGATGTGAAAGACCTGCTGTTGCTGGATGTGACTCCGCTGACGTTGGCAATCGAAACGCTGGGCGGCGTGGCTACGCCGATGATCCCGCGCAACACGACGATTCCAACGCGCAAGAGCGAGGTCTTCTCCACTGCGGCGGACAGCCAGACTTCAGTTGAAGTACATGTCCTCCAGGGCGAGCGGCCAATGGCCAGGGACAATCGGACCTTGGGCAAATTCCACCTCACCGGAATTCCTCCGGCGCCGCGCGGTGTGCCACAAATCGAGGTGACGTTCGATATTGACGCGAACGGCATCCTGAACGTGACGGCCAAAGACCGGGCCACGAGCAAGGACCAGAAGATTACGATTACGTCCTCTTCCGGTCTGAGCAAGGAGGAAGTGGAGCGCATGGCCAAGGAAGCCGAGGCGCATGCCGGAGAAGACAAGGCCAAGCGCGAGGAGATCGAGGCGCGCAACCAGCTTGATGGCTTCGTCTACAACGTGGAGAAGATGCTGCGCGAGCACGGTGACAAGATCTCGAGCAGTGACAAGAGCAGTGTGGAATCAGCGCTGGCTGATGCGAAGAAGGCGCTCGAAGGCAGCGATCCCGCGGCTATGAACTCGGCGCGTGAACGGCTCGTCCAGGCTTCGCACAAGCTGGCGGAAGAGATGTACAAAGCAGCTCAGCCGCAGGCCGGAGCTCCAGGAGCAGGCCCGCAAGCAGGCGCTCCGAGTGATGGCGGCAGCCAGCAGCAGAAGAAAGATGAGGGCGTGATCGACGCCGAGTACGTGGACGTGGAAGACAAGAAATAAATCGGGAGGTCGGATCATCGGGGGATCGGGTGATCTGAAATCTGAAGAACCTGTGCACGAGGCCCAGGGAAAACTCAGGGCTTCAGGCCCCGGAGAGGAACGAAGAAGGCGGCGGAGGGCCGCCTTCTTCGCCAGAAGAAGAAGTACAGAGGTGACAGCAGTGAAGCAGTATCTGGTAATGAAAATGGTGGAAGGGATCGACAAAATCGCAGGACTCATGCCATTGCCCGGTCTCTACACCTTTGAAGCAGCGCAGGAGTTTGTAAGCCATGCGCTGGCGAAGGAACCGGGCGCCAACTACTTTATTCAGGAAGTTGGAGCGGCGTAAAAATCGGGTGATCGGGAGATCGGATCATCGGGTGATCGGAAAAGCTCAGATGGAAATCCCGAACCGCTGGCAATGAATGCTGAAAGATAGCGCCCGGGGACACGAAGGAGAGTTGCAGCCCAATCAGCAAATTCCTTCGTGGAACTTCGTGCCCTTTGTGGTTAACCAGGAGACTGAATGAAATACATGAAGCGTCGTAGTCTGAAGATGTTTGCGCTGGCAGCGCTGATTCCAGTGATGGCTTCCGGTGCATTGCCGCAAACATCTGGCGTCCAGGCGCATACCGTGCGCATGAGCGCCGAGGATCAGGCCACAGCGAAGCAGGTTGAGCAATTGGTGCGCGACTTTCTTGCCGCCGTTCCAAGGAATGATCCCAAGGTTTTTGATGCATTCTTTGCTGACGATGTGATCTATACCCGCTCTGCCGGCGCAACCGTGACCAAGGCTGACATTGTCAAGAACATCAATGTTCGTGCGGCGAACGAACCAAAGGCCACCTACGACGCTGACGATTTCACGGTTCATCCCTATGGCAGCATGGCCGTCGTAAACTTCCGTCTCATTCAGCACAACGGGAGCGAGACAAACTACTTCCGCAATACCGGGACATTCCTGAAACGGAACGGGAAATGGCAGGCAGTGGCCTGGCAGGCGACGAAAGCGGAGAGCAAATAGAAATTAGCAATCGGTGATTCAGTAAATGGCGACAACTCAGCAGAAAGATTATTACGGCGCACTCGGCGTTAAGAAGAGCGCTTCCGCCGATGAGATCCGCAAGGCCTTTCGCAAGCTCGCCAGAAAATACCATCCTGACGTTAATCCAAACGACAAGAAGGCCGAGGAGAAATTCAAGGAAATCTCCGAGGCCAATGACATCTTGAGCGATCCCAAGAAGCGGAAAATCTACGATCAGCTCGGCTTCTACTCTGACAACATTGATTCGGCAGCAGCCGAAGCCTATGCCCGTGGCGGCGGATTTGGCGCGGGTGGCTTCGGCGCCGGACCCTATCCCGGTTCAGGTACAAGCGGCAGCGCAGGGGCGCAGGGCTTTGATTTCAGCGGATTTGATTTTTCTGATTTCAGCGGCGGAGGAGCGCGCCAGAGCAGCGGCGCAGGCGGCTTCCGCGACATCTTTTCCAGTATCTTCGGCGGGGGACGGGGAGCGGCCGGCGCTGAGGTCCGGCACGAGCCCGAGCGCGGCAGCGATCTGGAATACCAGGTGAACGTCGGCTTCTGGGATGCCATTCGCGGCACGGTCATGCGCCTGAACATCACCCGGCTTGATACCTGCGCGAGCTGCGGCGGTAAAGGTGTTGTTGGTACGCCGGTGACCTGTCCGGAATGTCACGGCAGCGGCCACGTGACGCAGACCAGCGGAAGAATGAAATTCAACATGCCGTGTCCGCGCTGCGGTGGCACAGGCAAGGCGCAGAACACCTGCCCGACGTGCCACGGAGAAGGTGTGGTTCAGAGGACGGAGCCGCTGGAAGTTCGGGTAAAAGCCGGAACGCGCGATGGGCAGCGCATCCGCATTGCCGGAAAGGGCAACGCCGGCGCGAATGGCGGCCCGGCAGGCGATCTCTACATCATCATCCGTATCGAGGAGCATCCGGTATTTCACCGTGAGGCCGACGACATTTTTGTCACCGTTCCCGTTACCGCGCCGGAAGCGGCGCTGGGCGCGAGAATTGAAGTGCCGACCATTGACGGCCGTTCGCAACTCCGGGTTCCCCCTGGCACACAGAGCGGCCAGAAGCTGCGGTTGCGGGAGAAGGGCGTGCCTTCGGCAACCCAGGAAAGCAAGCGTGGAGACGAGATTGTGGAAGTTCGAATCGTGGTGCCGGAAGCGCGCGATCTGAAAGCGAGAGAGTTGTGGCAGGAGCTGCAAAAACTGAGCGGGGAAGACCCGAGAGCCGCCCTGTTCAGCAAAGTGTGATTCTGGAGACAGAGCGTCTTCTGCTGTGCGAATTTGTGCCGGAAGATGCAGACGCACTAGGGGCCGTTCTCAGCGACTCGATCACAATGCAGTACTATCCCACGCCATTCACTCTCGAGGAAGTGAACGATTGGATTCGCCGCAACCGAGCGCGCTATGCCAATGATGGATTCGGGCTCTGGGCCATGCTGCTCAAGAGCACGGGCGAGTTGATCGGCGACTGCGGTTTCTTCGTGCGAGAGGTGCAGCAGGCCTTCGATTTTGAGTTGGGTTGGCATGTGCGCCGCGATCACTGGAAGCAGGGATATGCAACGGAGGCAGCTCAGCGGTGCATCGAGCATGCGCTCGGAACATTGGGCGCTGATCGGATTGTTGCGCTGGTTCGCCCGGAGAACCTGAGTTCATGCCGGGTGGCAGAGAAGAGCGGCATGTCGCGCGAGCGTGTAATTTCTTGGTACGAGTACGATCATTGCGTGTACGCGAAATACAGGAACTTGAACAATGGCCGCTAAACGCAAGTCCAAAGGCGCCTATATGATCTCCGCCGTCGCGGAGATGTACGGTATTCATCCGCAGACCTTGCGGCTCTACGAACGCGAAGGGCTGCTCAAGCCTTCCCGTACCGACGGCAATACTCGGCTCTATACCGAAGAAGACCTGCAGCGGCTGGAGTTCATTCTGAATCTGGCGCGCGATCTCGGCGTCAACATCGCCGGAATCGCCATCATCCTGCAAATGCGCGAGCGCATGGAAGAGATGAACCGGCAGATGCAGGATTTCGTCCGCTTCGTGCAGCAGGAGGTCGCGTTTCGAGCCAGCCATGCTCAAGCGGATGCCAGCGAGGGTGCGCTGATTCCGATTCGGCGGGCGCCAGTGAACGTAACGGTTCGGGACAAAAGAAAATAGCCCGCCGTTGCAGGCTGGCACATGAGTTTAAGCCGCCTCAAGCCGCAGAGTTATCAATTTCGTCATCTGGAACGTCACGCCCGTGGACGGAGATGATGGCCTTTTGGGTAGCTCCACCTGGCGTCGAGCTTTCTCCCGCCGCTGCCGCGGCTCCAACATTGCCCGCCTGTTCCCCCGATCGGGCGTTCATTTTGTTGCGCAGCTTCTGGGGATAAATGCGCATCCTTTGGCGGATCCGGCGCTCCACATCAATCCATTCCTCGCGTGCTCGCTCCACCGTTTTGCGCACGGAGGACACGCCTTTCTTTTCGGCTTCACGCAAATTTTCAATCAGCCGCATGTCTCCTCCACCACAAATTGGGATGCGAGTTTCGCAGGGTTGGAAACTGCTGCTGCTTCGGCTGTAAGCGTAATCAGTGCTAAGGTCTATCGAACAGAATGTTGTTTCGCGAGTAGATCAATGAAGAGTTGCTCCATCGGCTTGTCATGAAGGCGGCGCAGATGGCGGATGCTGTGTCCGGTTATCAAGTGGCAGAGTTCCTCCGCCATGTTCTTCACATGATCACCGGCGCGTTCGAGTGCATTCGCCATCGAGAGAACATGAAAACTCTGCTGGCCTTTGATTCCCTCCGGATCTTCCGTGTGCCGCACGAGCAACAGATTCCGCAATCTGTCGATCTCTGAATCTGCCCGAAGCACGCGAATGGCTCTGTCCAGGTTGCGATCAAGCAGCACTTGCCCGATCTCTGCCAGCATAGTTTCCAGAAGAGAGGCCATTCGGGTGAGCTGTTCCACGTCATCCATCTCAATTCGGTTCCGCACAATCGCGCAACGCTCAGCAAAGCT
>DATEGH010000142.1:0-2437 GCA_035280185.1 Terriglobales bacterium | reverse complement strand
CCCCGCGCACTTCCCCCAGGCGGAAATTCACCCCGATACGTTCCAGCAATTCGATTAGTTGTTGCGCGCCCTCTGCCAGCACCGGCTGCGGCAGCGCGCTCCCGGCTTCGCGATCCAAGCGGTGATAGGTAACCACGTACATCGCGCCCGTTCCTCCGCCGTGTCGCGCAATGTGCAAAAAGCCTCGTGTTCTGGGTTGTGGTGGAGAGAGTTTTGCCGCAATTGCCGAGCCGGGTTGGGTTGCGCTCGTCGAGTCTGGCCGTCTCCGGTGATGGACTTTTTTCTTCAGCGTTGTTAGCTGCATCCGGAAGTGCTGCCGCAGTTTTCGCACTTGTAGCAAGCTCCGTTCGGCACCATCAGCATGCCGCATTCGGAGCAGGTCGGTGCACCTTCGTGCTGGTCGCGCGGCTTGGACGAGGGTATCGTGAGCGGTGGCGCCAAGCGCATGGCCTCGACCATTGCGGGTGGCGTCGCCGCCGCAGGAGCGTGCCCGGCGGTCGCGTGCTCCCCATTCAGCTTCAAATAATCCGAGGAAATAAACCGCCCGCCCAGCCATCGCGCAATGTAATCCAGTACCGAGGAGACGAAGCGGATGTTGGGGTTGGCGGTAATGCCCGACGGCTCAAAGCGCGTGTTCAGCAATTTGTCCACAAACACTTTCAGCGGCACGCCGTACTGCAACCCGAGGGAAATGGTCAGCGCCAGGCCGTCCATGATGCCCGAAAGGGTCGAGCCTTCCTTGGACATCTTGATGAAGATCTCGCCCGGCCGCCCATCTTCATACATGCCGACGGTGATGTAGCCCTCGTGTCCACCGATGCTGAATTTATGCGTCACCGAAGCGCGTTCGACGGGCATCTTCTCGCGCTGCTGACGTCCGAAGAGTTCCCGCTGAACCGGCTCCACGGCACCGGCGGCTGCTTCCGTTTTCTTCTCATCCTTCTTCTGACCCGCGGCGGAAAGCGGCTGGGAGCGCTTGGAATTGTCACGGTAAATCGCCACGGCCTTCAGCCCCATCTTCCACGCCAGGAGGTACGCCTGCGAAATGTCTTCCATCGTTGATTCCTCGGGCATGTTGATGGTCTTAGAAATCGCGCCGGAAAGGAACGGCTGGGCCGCCGCCATCATCTTCACGTGCCCGGTCCAGCTGATCGACCTGCCGCCGCCGGCCGGTGCCAGGGAGCAATCGAACACCGGCAGATGCTCGGGTTTCAAGTACGGAGCGCCTTCGATGGTTCCCTGCTTATCGATGTGCGCCACGATTTCGCTGCTCTGTTCTGGCGTGTAACCCAAGCGCATCAAAGCCTGCGGCACGGTGTTGTTCACGATCTTGATCAGCCCACCGCCCACCAGCTTCTTATGTTTCACCAGCGCCAGGTCCGGTTCAATTCCTGTGGTATCGCAGTCCATCATGAAGCCGATGGTTCCCGTGGGCGCCAGCACGGTCACCTGCGAATTCTTATAACCAAACTTCTCTCCGTGATCGAGCGCCGTGTCCCACGATTCCTGGGCCGCCATGTACAACTCCGGTTGCACGTGTTCCGGCTTGATTCCGCGCATCGCGTCGCGATGCATGCGGATCACGTCGAGCATCGGCTCGCGGTTCTCTTCGTAGCCTGGGAACGGACCCATGCGTTCGGCAACGCGTGACGATTGCGCGTAGGCCTCACCGCACATCAATGCGGTGATTGCCCCTGCTACGTCGCGGCCTTCATCGGAGTTATACGGCAGCGCCATGGACATCAGCAGCGCGCCCAGATTCGCATAGCCCAATCCCAGCGGCCGGAAATTGTGCGAGTTCTCCGCGATCTTCGTGGTGGGATAGCTGGCGTTGTCCACCAGGATTTCCTGCGCGATAATGGTCACATCCACGGCGTGCTGGAACGCCTCGACATCAAATTGCCCGCTCGGGCCGAGGTACTTCATCAAATTCAGCGAAGCCAGGTTGCAAGCGGTGTCGTCCAGGAACATGTACTCGCTGCAAGGGTTTGAAGCATTGATCCGCGCGGTGTTCTTGCAGGTGTGCCAGCGATTGACGGTGGTGTCGTACTGCATCCCCGGATCGCCGCAATGCCATGTTGAATCGGCAATCTTGAAGAGCAGGTCGCGCGCCCGCAGTTTTTCCGCAGGCTGCCCATCGGTGACGTTGCGCGTCCACCAATCCCGGTCTTCCTCCGCGGCGCGCATGAAATCATCGGTAACGCGCACGGAGTGGTTCGCGTTCTGGAAGAAAATCGAGCTGTACGCGTCGCCATCAATCCCCGAATCGTAGCCCTGGGCGATGAGCACGTGCGCCTTGCGCTCTTCCTTCATCTTGCAGTCGATAAATTCCCCGATATCCGGGTGATCGATATTCAGGATCACCATCTTCGCTGCGCGCCGGGTCTTGCCGCCGCTCTTGATCACCCCGGCAAACGCATCGAAACCCTTCATGAAG
>DATEGH010000141.1:0-19563 GCA_035280185.1 Terriglobales bacterium | reverse complement strand
TTAAAAGCTTCTGCTTCGCCCTAACTCTCTGAAACTAAATAGGATTGCTTGGCCCTTCTCGTGCATTACGAGAGGTAACGGCTGAAGTGTCAGTGGGAAGTGGTTATGAAAGCACGTCTTATTTGCAGTAGTTTGGCCGCCGGAGTCATGGCGATCGCCCTGCTCGCGGCAGGCTGCAATGGTGTCGGCGCTGAGCCTCGGGTAGCCGCTTCCGATACACCCAATTCCCAGCAACTTCCATTCAGCCAGAACAAGCCTCTGGTAATCCCGGCCAAGACTGCCATTTACATTCGCCTGCAGCAGCGGCTCTCAAGCGCCACGGCGCAAACGGGCCAGACGTTCACGGCAGTGCTCGACGAACCTCTTCGGTTCGATGAGCAAGTGGTCGCGCCCCAGGGAACGCCGGTGGAAGGAAAAGTGGTTGCGGTACGCGAATCGGGACATCTGCATAATCCTGGCTACCTGCGAATCACGCTTACCTCAATGACGGTGAACGGGAAGAACGTTCCTCTGCAAACGGAGAGCGTTTCCGTTCACGGCGGCAGCTTCAAGAACCGCAACTACGCATTTATCGGCGGAGGGGCAGGAGGCGGCGCTCTGATTGGCGCTTTGGCCGGAGGCGGCAAGGGCGCGGCCATCGGATCGCTGATCGGCGCAGCGGGCGGGACTTCGGCCGCTTATGCCACCGGCAACAAGGAAGTCGGGTTTTCCGCAGAACGACGGCTGGGCTTCAGGCTTACGCAGCCGCTGAACATCAGCTAGGGCTTCGAATCCGCGAACAACGTCAGTTAGTTGTCGGTCCAAGGAATTTACTCGGGTCGAAATATCATTGATGTTGTCCAGATGGAACTGTCCGGTTGACGATTCAGCCAAGCAATTACAGCCGGCTCAGGAACTTGCTGCATGAGCGGAAATAACACTGGTATCCAGAACGATCATTATTTCAAGTCTGCAGGCTTGACCGTCGTCCCGCGCAGCTCAGGAATTTCAGCCGTAAGACCGTTCTTCCGGAACAGAGCTGCTAGTTCAGTTCCAAGTCCTCGTGAACCGGTGTTCTCCTCATGGGCTGCGTTGCGGAGAATCTCATGGACTTCTGCCTCCATGCTCCGGCCGTGCCGCCGAGCACGCCGTTGAAGCTTCGTTTTGACCGAGTCCTCAATGTTACGCACAACCAACTGGGCCATAGAATTCACCTTATCTTCCACGCGATGACGTCGCCGTTCTTGTTCTGATGCCTTGAACTTGTGCGACTGCCGCTGTCAATAGCATACTGGGTCGCTTGTAGTTTCATGATGGTTATGCGAGCGCGGCAAAGCTTACCATCAAGATCATGACTATACAGCAAACTTCCATATAGTGGCACATAACTACCACAAAGTGCTGTTGAAATCTATTCACATTCTAGTAAACAGAGGTCCTAAAGCTTTGATTCGGTTGAGCAGTCACTTTGGATGCAGAGTTGCTGGAATCTTTCAGTGCAAGGGACATTGCACACCTCGCATAACGAATTAGAAGCTTCTTATTGGGAGGATGTCGTGGGTAGAACTTTCAAAGCTGTCCTGCTCGCTGTAATCTCAAGCTGTCTCATTGTCATCGCCTCTGGTCAGACCGCTTCCGGCACAAAGGATCCTGGGCCTGCCACGTCGAGACTCCCCATGGCACCGCAGGAAATAGCTGGCGGTTTCTGGCAGATCGACCATGACTTCAAGCCCACTCTTCAGATCACAAATGTCCTGAAGATTGCTCCTCTCACAGTCACACCGGTTCTTTACATGGCAGATGGCACCCCGTACAGCCTGGGTCCGTATCAACTGGGGGTATCGGGCGTTGTTGCCATTGACCTGCGCTCCGCGCTGGAAGAAGCTCCGGCTGCAATTGCCTCTCATGTGAGCGATTACGGCAGTGTCCGCGTTAAGTATGACTGGCATTGGGCGAACGCCATTACCGCGAGCGTGCAGAACATTGATGCGCCGCGCAGCCTGAACTTTACTTTTGAGCTGCGGACTCCGCCGGCTGCGACGATCCCGAATAGCAAAGCGGGCCTCAAACAAGATAAAAATGAAGCAAGCGTCCATTCGGACCACGATAAAGTTAGGGATGTGATTGAAGAAGGTCTATGGTGGAAGCGTGATCCTGGAGTGGAAGGCTTTGTAGCACTGACGAATATTTCCGCTGGTGCTATGCCGGTATCGCTGGAACTACTTGGGAGGCATGGAGAAGTTTCAGCACGGAAACGCCTTAATCTTGGCCCTGAACTCACCCAGGTTCTCCAGCTTTCTGATCTCGACCCGGAAAAGCTGATTCACGCCAAGGCAGGGGGCGTCCGTATTGAGTACAGCGGAACTACGCACGACCTGGTCGTTGTCGGTGGATTGGAAAATGGAAACGAGGGCTACTCGGCCAATATTCCCTTCGGAATCCTGGCGGATAAACCGAGCCCAGCGAACCCGGTCTCGATCTCTGCTGCCGGCGTTATGGTGGGTGCTCCTGACCCTATGATGATGTTTCCTGCAGGAACAATTTTCACGCCGTACGTCGCCATGCGGAATACCAGCAATCGCGCTCTGCTGGTCTCATCCAGCATCTCATTTATGGAAGGCTCAACAGCTAGGACGGTGCCCGTTGCGCCTATAAAGTTGCGTCCCGGAGAATCACGGGAGCTGGATGGCAACGACATTCTGGCGAGGGCTGGACTGGCGAACTTCAATGGCAGCGTTAACCTGGGCTTTTCTTTCAACGGCGACGGCAATGACTTGCTGCTGGCAACCGGCAGCGTGGACCAGAAAGGCACTTACGTACTGCCGGTGGAAGCCACGGGAAACGGGGAAAGCGAGAGCAAGTGGCTGAAGTACTGGTCAGTTGCGAATGGAGACGATACCATGATCAGTCTCTTCAATCCCGGAGACAAACCCGAAGACCTTCAGATGACCCTGTTTTTTATGGATGGGCAATACAAAGTCCCGATCCATCTGGATCCTAAGGGTTCCACGATGTTGATGCTTGGGGAGATCATCACGGCCCACCGGCCCGACGCGGATGGCCATACGATTCCGTTCTTTATCCATCAGGGCAGTGCGATTCTCAGCGGTGCAGGCGGAATGGGCGAATTGATTAACGTAAGCGTGAGTAGCAGCATTTTTAATGTCGCTAACGCCACCTGCGGGAGTCTCTGCCCGACCTGTCTGGGTATTGTCGATTTCTCGGTTTCTCCATCATCCACAAGCACGAACGTGGGCGGAATGCTGAACTACACCGCCACAGAGACGAATACCTCCGGCGGCACTGCGGATGTCACGACGCGGGCAAGTTGGAGTAGCACCAACTCCAGCGTGGGCAGCCTCCAAAGCGCGGGAGCTTACAAAGGAATGGCTGTGGGCGGCTTTGTAGCGATTGCCCAGCTCGCGGTGATCACGCCCAACCCCGACTGCCCCGAAGGACAGCATAACCCATGTCCGACAGATCCAGGCGACGGCAGTGGCGGTGGGAACGTGACCCCAACAGTTACAATTCAGGGTCTGAATTTCATATTCGTAGGGCACGACCCTACCGTGGTTGAAAATAATCTATTCGCAGCAACAGGAAGTCCGTCTGGTGGAACTTACAGCTGGTCTACTACAGCCGGTCAGGCATCATTCGATAACCCGACCAGTAGCAGGGTCCATTTGACTGTAGGAAGCTTTAGCCCATCAGGAGCCACCATTTCTGTGACTTACACGGCTAATGGGCAATCTGCTACGGCTACTAACAGCATAACTACGAGGATCTTCAAATTTTTGCAGCAGGCTACGTTCTTCAATGTCTCAACATTTAACGGCCCAAACACATTTGGGTATGATTTTCACGTGTCTTACAATGTGTTTACGAGCCCAAACGCACAGCTTTTAGAACCGGGGTTTCCCGGAATTGTGACCACTGAGGCTGTCACAACCACCAGCTCTAACGTTACGTTTAGCCCGAATATTTCTCAAGGAAGTACAGATGCTAATAGCCAGATAGGAGACGAGCTGCAATTGCTCAGCAATGCGCCTTTGCCCGCGAACTTGAGCATTGTTGAGAGCCAGGATATCGGTGTCGGTGCATTTTTTGTTAGGACGAATACACTGACGTGGACGGCCACAGAGCCTACCATCACCAACGACGGCCCGTTTAACTGAAACCTGAGGTTTGGATCATGAACAAGTTGAAATACACTTTCATAACAGCAGCGCTCAGCATTGTCTTTGGGTTCTTAATCGTGGCTCCCACAATCGATATCAGGGCTCAGAAAGAAGATCCTTTCGAGGCCCAAATCGGATCGATCAAGCTGGTGAATCAGCCGGTTACAGATGGTTTTGCGCAACTGAGCCAGTCCAGTGACATATCAGTCTCAATAGAGTACCCGTTGACACATTCGATTAGCGATTCGGCTGCACGACTTCCGAGATTCACGGCGGAGTTGAAACCGGGCAAACCGGCGGAGATACTTGACCAACTATGCTCGCTTGACCCGCAGTTTGCCTGGGTACGGATTGGAAATGCTGTAAACATATTTCCCGCAGCATCACGCGATAAGCCCGACTACCTGTTTAACCGTGTCATTCGATTTGCAAAACTGAGCAATGTCTCGAGCGCGGACAAGGCGGTCATTCAGCTCGTAAATCAATTGCCCGGGCCAAGGCAGCAGATCGCAACTCTCCAGACCACCGGCTTTACGTTCAGCGAGCCTCTCACACACGAGTTTCGCGACGTAACTGTCCGACAGGCTCTAGATGAGATCGCTCAGATTTTGGGTCCTACCTACGGTTGGCAATTGAGCGGCGCCGAGGATTTTCGCGTCGTTATGTTTCACACGAGGCTTCGCCCGGGATCTCCAGCAAAGGTCGGAGCTTTATCACGGCGGTGATCGGAGCGGCGTTTGGAGAATTTGTTTTGCTCCTATGGGTCGCCTGACAGGAACAAGGCAGCTCATGTTCGAACGCTGAGTTCTGGTCAAGCAGTTGGTTCCTTTTGCGGGCGGGCGTTTAAGCGTGCCGCACACGATTGCGTGCCCAGGGTTTCGGGCAAAGCGCTCGCAGGATGCAAACATGTACTAGTAGACATCCCTGTATAGTGTACTTTTTCCTGCTTGCAATCCGGAGATGAGTTGAGTTATCAATACAGTGTAAGTACAACACGATAATGCCTTGTGATTCGAGCAGGTTGGATCAGACGCCTCCGGCGCACGGCCGGAGATCAGCGGAAAAGGCGAAAACCGAAAAGACAAAACCTTTGAAACACGGAGGAGCGGAGTAACCGGAGGATTGATGGGCGTGCCAGTTTGACGCCTGGTTTTACCGCAAAGGGCGCAAAGATCGCAACGGGTGCTTGTGCGGCTGGCGAGGGACAGTGCTCCCAGCCGCTGACGCAGTCGTGTGCCCGACTGACGGCAGCTGGTGTTGAGATTATTAACCCCATGGAAGGAATGATGTTATGGAACAGATGCAAGGAATGGAACAGAACGGCGAAGCGAGGCCGGCATACGGCCAGGGGCTGGATGAGCAGCTTGCGGAGTGGTCGGCGGAGCTGTTCCTGGATCCGCAGTATCGAAACACGTGGGCGGACGCGGAGCACCACTGGAGGCTGGAGTCGGCGGCAAGGACGAGGCTGATCATCAAGAAGCAGCTTCGGGAAGAGATCGAGCAGGAGATGGCTAAGGAGCTAGGGCTGCCGGCGAACTGGCGTGGCGGCAACAAGCTGAAAAGCCTGGCGGAATGGCACGAGAAGATGGCCTGCCTGGCCAAGGCCGACGCGGCGCCAAGGTGCGAGCACGTGTTTCAGGACGGAACGCAGTGTGGCTCGCCGCGCATGAAGACCGGCGGGCTATGCTATGCGCATGAGCGGATGGCGAAGGTTCGTCCGAAGAAACTGAACCTGCTGGCGATGGAAGATGCGAACTCGATCATGCTGAACATTATGGAGATCAATCGGGCGCTGGTGGATGAAGAGATCACGGAAAAGCGCGCGGGGATGCTGCTGTATAGCCAGCAGTTGGGCTTGCAGGCGCTGGGGAAGCTGACCTTCCAGAAGACGCGGCCGGAGCTGATGGTCGTCACCGCAGAGGGCGCGGAGAACGCAGAGGAAGAAGAAGTCGCCGCAGATCCACGCAGAAAAGCGCAGATCGGAGAAGAGGAATTAGCCACTGATGAACACAGACGAGCACTGATTGGAGAAGAACTCTCTGAACTGGGAGCGCGTGGGATGGATGAGCTAAGTCCTGTAGATGATGCGATGGAGGAGAGGGGGGAGGAGCCGAGATCGCCGTCATCGCCGTCATCGCGCGAGATCGGGGAAAGGCAAAACCTCGCCGCAGATTCCCGCAGACACGCGCAGATCGGGAATGGCTCGGCAGATGGTGCCCTGCCCCCCTGCTCATCCCATGATTCAAAGGAGTTAGCGGACCAATCCCACACAAGAGAATCGCGTCGTCCGTCCGCCATCTTCCCGCAGTCAGCTAGCAGGACGTATCTGCGGCCTGACTGAACGGACCGTAGTTGTGAATCTAGAACGTTAGCTGAGAGAAAAATCAGCGGCTGATCTTTGACAACTGAATATTGAATGTCTCGCGGGCGACGTGCTGGATCTTAGGAGGTTGCGGAAAAACTCATTGCTCCACGACTTCATAATGGTTGCAGGGGCTAAAGCCCGATTCAAAACGGGCGACTTCGGCACGACTGAAAGTCATGCCCTGACACTTGTTGCCGGTTCTTGGGAGTTTTTCCGCAGCCTCCTGGATTGGCAATCTTTGTCTGGCCAAATTGCGGTCATGCTACAATCCCGGCGATTCAGAGTTGGCCGCCATGACACAACCTCGCTTCGCAAAGTACGAGGAGTTCTTCACCTTTTATCTGAGCGAACACAGCGACCGGCGCAACCGTCTCATGCACGCTGCCGGAACCGTGCTGGGGTTGTGCATGTTGATTGTTCCGATCGCGGTCGGCCATCCCTGGTATGCGCTGCTGTGGCCGGTGGTCTCCTACGGCTTCGCATGGACGGGACACTTCCTGATCGAAGGAAATCGCCCGGCCACGTTTGGGCATCCGCTGTGGTCATTCATCAGCGACTTCAGAATGCTGGGTCTGATGATGACGGGAAGGCTGGAGGCACGGATGGGGCGTGAGGGATCGGCCAACCAGTAGCGGAGCTCAGCGAGCGCGCAGTTCGGAAAGGACATCCATTGCGCCGGCGGCTTTCGTCGCGAAACTCGCAACTTGTGACCTCGCCGAAGTGCCGGTGCCCTGGCCTTCAGCGGATTCGGCCTGGAAGTAATAGGTGGTACCGGGATTCAGGTTGCGCAAGTCCACGCGATGCGTAATTCCTCCCCAAGGCATGCCGGCGCTCTGGTCAAGGTGGTCAGGATCGGCGCCATAGCGCAGCAAGGTTCCCGCGTTTACATTGGTGGACCAGGCAATCACGGCCATTGTTTCCGTGGTGCTTTCCACGACCGGGCCATGTGTGATCTGCACCGGAGGGTAGGAGTCCTGCGCTGCCGAGTTTGCATTGGCAGTCCAGAAAAGGAACGAGGCCGCGATGAACAATAGAGAGACGCGCCGGGTTGTAGAGCGTAGGTATCGCATGTTGCACGGCAACGGAGTTGCTGCCGTGGGTTGGATGCATTCAGCAACTCTCGGGTGTGCCGAAAGATTGCAGACACTTCAACTTCAAAACACCTGTCTAATGCGTCCAAGCAGCCTCTTCCGATCGCCCGAGCACCCGATCACCCGATCATCCGATCTTGATTTACACTCACCTCATGCGCGTCCTCGGGATTGACTGCGGCAGCGAGTACACGGGCTACGGAGTTGTGGAGGAGACCCACGACAAGCGTCTGCTGTGCCGGGCCGTGGGCGCGATACGTTTGAAAACGCGGCAGAGCATGGCGGAGAAACTCAGGACGATTTATTCGCAGCTCTGTGAGATCATCAGCAAACATCAGCCTGAAATTGCAGCCATTGAAGACGTGTTCTATGCCGTGAATGCGAAATCGGCGCTCAAGCTGGGTCAGGTGCGCGGCGTAGCCATGCTGGCCGCATCGTCTTCAGGATTGGAGGTCGCCGAGTACGCGCCTCTGGCCATCAAGTCTGCCGTGGTGGGTTATGGCAGGGCGGAGAAACATCAAGTCCAGCAGATGGTGATGCGCCTGCTCAACCTGCCTGAACCGCCGGAGCCGCCCGACGCCGCCGATGCGCTGGCCATCGCCATCTGCCACATCCACACGGCTGGGACGCTGAATCAGATTCGCAATGCCAAAGCGCAGGTCGTCAGGACATGAAAGTCTTCTCTGCAATTTTTGTTGCTGCATTTTCCTTGCTGCTTTTTGCGCAGAACGCTAGTCAGGAAAGGAATCCTCCAGTTCCGACCATCACTTTCGACAATTACTGGCCGGCGGCGCGACCGCAGAACGTGACAATAACGGTGAAATCAGATGGGCCGGCCACTTATCTTTCTCGAAACCCGGATGTTGCCCCTGGCAGTGATCGCGTGCAGGACCCTGACTACCACGTTGAGTTCACCATGTCCGCCGCCGACCGCAACAAGATGTTCCAATTGGCCGAGAAGGCGAACTACTTCCACGGCGATTTTGACTTTCGCAAACACGCCATGGCCAATACGGGAAGAAAAACACTGACGTATGCCGATATCCAGCGGCATTTCCAGACTGTGTACAACTACTCCGAGAACAAAGCGATTGAGCAGATTACGGCGATTTTCCAGAACATCTCGACCACCATGGAACATGGCCGCCGGCTGGCCTTCCTGCACAAGTATGACAAACTGGGCCTCGATGCCGAGATGAAAGCTACCGAGAGCGACGCGCAGAACCATCAGCTCGCCGAAGTGCAGGCGATCGCGCCGGTGCTGCAAAACATTGTGGATGATCCCACGGTGCTCAACATCGCGCGCCAGCGGGCGCGAAAGATTCTGAAGATGGCCAAGTAGCTTAGGAGCGATCAGCCGTCAGCACTCAGCATTCAGACCGGAGCGCTGTAGGTCTTAAGACAGCAGCGAATCGCCGGAAATGCCAAGATTGCCAAACAATCCAAATTGAAGACCCATGATGCCCGACGAAGGTCCAATTTGGATTATTTGGGCAATTTCGGCGATTTTGGCAATTCTGCTTTGGATGCCAATTGCCAGTTGCCAATTGCTAACTGCTGTTAAGAACCATCAAGAACTCTCGCCGCCGAAACTTAAGACCGAATTAGGTGATCTAAAGTAGTGTAGGTTCAGAGAGGAGAGAGAGATATGGCTCACAGAAGGAACATGCTGGTGGGCTGGATCATGGGACTGGGCCTGCTACTGGCGCCGCTGTTGAACGCGCAAGATTACGACCCGGGCAGCGATGAGATTTCACACGCGCGCATCGTCCGTCTCAGCCACATTGAAGGCACGGCTCAGCTTGACAGCGATCGTGGTTATGAGAACGCCACGGAGAACATGCCTTTGAGCGAAGGCGATCGCATGCTCACGCGGTCCGACGGATGGGCCGAGGTGCAGTTCGAAGACGGCAGCACCATGCGCCTGGCGCCGGACACGCAGATAACGTTTGCGCAACTCGGCCGCAATTCTGATGGTGGCACGGTGACGGCGATCGATCTCGACCAGGGCGAAGTTGAGTTCCATGTGAAGAAACATGACAACAGTGATTTCGCTGTGACCGCCGGAAACAAAGAGATCCTGCTCAATCACTCGAGCCGTTTCCGCGTGACCTCAGACAACGCGAGCCCTCTGGAAGTCGTTGTCTGGAAGGGCGAGGTGGGAATTCGGGATTCCGCCAGCGGCTCTGATATCGCAGTCAAAAAGAATGAGACGTTTACTCTTGATGCGATGGACCTGGCGCGCTATGACCTGGAGAAAGATGCCGCGTCCGATGATCTCGACCAGTGGAGCGGGCAGCGTGATGAAGCCTTGGCGTCCTACGCTTCCGCAGCGAACACGGGCTACGCACAGTCGCCTTACCAATACGGTTTGAACGATCTTGGCTATTACGGGAACTACTATGACGTTCCGGGTTATGGATATCTATGGCAGCCGACCGGAGTCAACCTCGGCTGGGATCCGTTCATGAACGGCTACTGGAGCTACTGTCCAGGGGTTGGTTACACCTGGGTTTCAGCTTATCCGTGGGGCTGGATGCCGTATCGCTACGGTCGCTGGATCTTTGTGAACGGCTATGGCTGGATGTGGCAGCCGGGAAATTGGCAGGGATGGCAGAGGACTCCCGTGCTGGTGAACAGGCCTCCGGGATTCCACCCGACTGCGCCACCGGCCAATACCTTCACTCGCAACGGGCCGATGCGTGCCAGCACGTTGCCGGCGCGGGTACCGAAACTGAATCCTGGCGTGAGCACCGCGCCGAAGCAAGCGTCGCGCTTTGAAACTGATCCGGATGGCCGAGGTCATCGCGTGTTCAGCAATGAGGATTCTCCCGGGGCGCCTCCGGTGCAGCATGCGCATCCGCTGCCGGCGATCGTGAGCAGGGAGCCGGTGCCGCAGCCCTCGCAGTCTGGCCCGAGCGCTGGAGGCAATCAGTTTGAAGGCCGGCCACGGCCGGTGGAGCGAACGCAACCAGGACCGGGACGGGTGGAGACTCGTCCGGCTGAGATTCCGCGAATGCCTGAGTCAAGGCCGAATCCGTCCTCGATGCACACACAGCCGGTACGCATTCCGGCGCCCGCTCCTGCTGCCCCAGCACCGCGTGTGGCTCCGCCACCTGCTCCGGCTCCGGCGCCGCACGTTTCGAGTCCGCCGCCCGCGCCTCGTCCCGCGGCGGCGCCGCCCGCGCCACGGTTCTCAATGTCGACGGCGCATGGTGAATCTTCTGGAGGAGCAGAACGCCGGCAGAAATGAAGGGAATCCACAACACGCGCAGAGGAGCAACGGACCTTTGCGCGCTTTCATTTCTTGAGTTCTCTGAAGACCGTCGCCATTTTTTCGAGATCCAATGCTTCCGCGCGAACATCAAGTCGTACTCCAGCCTGCTTCAGGCTGTCTTTGATCTGCTCTTCCGGGTAGATGGCTTTGAGATTGTTGACCAGAGTTTTTCGCTTCATCGCAAAAGCGGTCTTGAGGAATTGAATGAATTCCTGAGGTGGAACCTGGAGCTCTTCAAATCGCGGAGCAATGATCAAACGCAAGACACTGGAATGAACCTTCGGCGGCGGCGCGAAAGCCCCCGGCGGCAGCGTGAACAGCATTTCCACTTTTGCGTAAAGCTGCGCGGTGGCGGAGAGCAGGCCATAGTCGCGCGAGCCTGGATTGGCCGCGATGCGCTCTGCGACCTCGCGCTGCACCATGATCACGATGCAATCGAACTGGTCGTGAAATTCGAAGAGGCGCAGCAGAATATCGGAGGTGATGTAATACGGCAGATTCCCGACCACGCGCGCACGCGCCGGCTTGAGCGGGCGCAGATCGTCGAGCGGCCCGATCGTGCGTTTCAGAACCGTTCGGAAGTCGGTCTTGAGGACGTCGGCCTCGAGCACTTCAACGTTGCTGAAGCGCGAATATTTGAAGCGCAACTCCGTGGCCAGCATGCGATCGAGTTCAATGGCGATCAGCCGGCCGGCACGGTTGGCCAGCAGGTCAGACAACGCGCCCTTTCCCGGCCCGATTTCCACGACGACCGATTCACGAATTTCGCCCAGCGCATCCACGATCTTCGCTGCGGCGCTCTTGTCGGCCAGAAAATTCTGCCCCAATTTCGGTTTCTTCGTTGCCCGCAAATTGACCCCTGTTTTCCCGAGATTTAGACTTTTTTACGGCCTGTTTGCCGCATCAGATCACCCGTGGAGGCCCCATGAACATCGTCTTTGCCGCGTCCGAATGCGTTCCGTTTTCCAAAACCGGCGGACTGGCAGACGTTGTCGGCGCGCTTCCGCAGGCTCTGGCTTCCCTTGGACATCACGTTACGGTTTACCTGCCGAAATATAAGCAGACGCGCATCAGCGAAGCCAAGGTCGTCCTGCGCAGCATCACCGTGCCGTTCGACGACCAGTACCGCTTCTGCTCGGTCATCGACGGCGGCAAGCGCTCCGGAGTGCAATTCTATTTCATTGACTATCCGCAGTTCTTCGATCGCGATGCGCTCTACGGCACGCCTGCAGGAGATTATCCCGACAACGCCGAGCGTTTCGCCCTCTACTCGCGCGCTGTAATCGAAGCCACAAAGATCCTTGGTGTTCCGGACATTTTCCATTGTCATGACTGGCAATCGGCCTTGGTTCCTATCCTGTTGCGCACCAGCTACGCTGACGATCCGGTGTTCCAGGCCACGGCGACGGTGTTCACCATCCATAACATGGGATATCAGGGGCTTTTCCCACCGGACACGCTGCCGCTCATCATGCTGCCGTGGGACCTCTTCACCATGGACAAGATGGAGTTCTGGGGCAAGGTCAACTTCCTGAAAGGCGCGCTGGTTTTTTCTGACCACATCACCACCGTCAGTCGCAAGTACGCGCAGGAAATCCAGACCGCGGAGTTCGGTTTTGGCCTGGAAGGAGTGCTCAAGTCGCGTGCCGGCAACGTGAGTGGAATCCTGAATGGAGTGGACTACAAGGAGTGGAATCCCGAGGCCGATCGGCTGATCGTGCGCCAGTTTTCAGCTTCCCAGCTCGAAGGCAAGCGCGAATGCAAATACGACCTGCTGCGCCAGTTTGGAATTGAAGACAGAAAGAACGTTGAGTTGCCGGTGATCGGAATTGTCTCGCGCTTCGCCGCGCAGAAAGGCTTCGACCTGATCGCCGAGATCGCGGACGATCTGGCGCAGTTGCCGCTGGTGCTCGCGATTCTCGGCAGCGGCGACAAGGAGTACCAGGACCTCTTCCTCAAACTGAACCGTGAATACCCGGAGAAATTTGCGCTCAAAGTGGCTTATGACAATGTTCTCGCGCACAAGATCGAAGCCGGCGCGGACATGTTCCTGATGCCTTCGCATTATGAGCCCAGCGGCCTCAACCAAATGTACAGCCTGAAATATGGGACAGTGCCGATCGTGCGCGCCACTGGAGGACTCGATGACAGCATTGAGCCGTGGAACCCAGCAAGCGGAAAGGGAACAGGATTCAAATTCAGCGGATATTCCGGCTCCGCGCTCCTGACGGCCATCAACGAAGCGCTGAACGCTTTCAAAGATCGCCAAAATTGGAAGGCGCTGATGCTGAACGGCATGAAGAAAGATTTTTCATGGACCGTTTCCGCCCGCGAGTACGTGAAGATTTACGAGCGTCTGGTCCCGCCCAAGCCGGCAACCCCGAGCGAAAAAGTGCTGGAGTTGAGCCGGGCGTAAGAAACGTTGCCGCATACATGACGCAGCCATCAGCATACTGTCATCGCGAGGCTCAACTCAGCGACATTCCCCAAATGGCGGAGATTCGCGCAGGCGATTGGGGAACCGAGGAATATTGGAGAGAACGCATCCTCCAGTACATGACTGGCACGCTCCACCCCAGGGAAGCGTTGCCGGGACGTGTGGCATTTGTCTCTGTAGATCAGGAGCGGATTATCGGCTTGATCGCGGGACATCTTACCCATCGATTCGGATGTGATGGAGAGTTGGAGTGGATCTCCGTCAAGCCGGAGTACCGGAATCGAGGGATTGCTTCCCAATTACTTCGCTGCATGGCTGAGTGGTTTGTCGCGCAGAAAGCGGCATCTGTATGCGTTGACGTCGAACCCTCAAATCATGCGGCGCGGCAATTCTACTCGCGCCATGGCGCTGAAGATCTGAAGCCGCACTGGATGATCTGGAGAAATATAGGCGCGGCGCTCGATACCTAACGCTCGGCCGGCATTACGGCTGCTCCCCGTTTCCGCGCAAAGTACAAGTACACCGGAATTCCCGCCAGGATCAATGCACTTGCGATGTAGGAGTTCTGCAGTTTCTCGGTAAACGTGTAGTAAAGCAGCACGGCTGCGGCAACGATGAAGAGCGCCGGAACTACCGGATATCCCCAGGTGCGATAGGGGCGCGGACGATCTGGCTCGCGGCGGCGGAAGACGAAGATCGTGCTCGCAGCGATCATATAGAAGAGCCACTCGGCAAAGATCGCCAGCGAGAAAAGATCTTTGAAAGCGCCACCGACGATCAGCAGCGCGATGGCCATGATTGCCTGTACGACGATTGCAAGCGATGGAGTACGAAAGCGCGGATGGACTTCTGCTAATGCTTTGAAGAAGTAGCCATCGCGCGCTACGGCATAAGGCACGCGGCCTCCGCTCATGATCGTCCCATTCAGAGTTACCAGCATGGAAAGCGCCATTCCGATGGAAACCAGTGCAGCGCTCCATGGGCCCAGCGCAATCTGCGTGGCCGCGGAAGCCGGAACCGAAGCTGCCGCTACGGCGCTCGCCGGCATCACATACTGCACAGCCCCATTCATTCCGATATAGAGCGCAGCCACAATCGCGACTCCAACAATCAGAGCAACGGGAATATTCCTTTCCGGATTGCTGATCTCGCCGCTCACCATGTTGAGATCATTCCAGCCGTCATACGCCCATAATGCGGCCACCAGCGCGGCCATGAATCCCGCCATTCCTCCCTTGGCGCCGAGAAAGCTCGTGCCAAAGTTGCTCCAGGTGCCGGTCGCTGCCGAAAACCCCGCGCCGATAATCAAAACAATCATGGCGACTTTCAAGACCGTCATCACCAGTTGAAAATTTCCTGCCTTGCGCACGCCCACGTAGTTCACGGCAGATATGAAGATCGTCGCGGCAATCGCGACCAGATGCCCGTTCGTGAGAGTGATGCTGCCAAGCCGGAGCAGAGGATTCGAGAGAAAGCTCAAAGAGGAAAATGTTGCCAGCACCCGCACCAATCCGCTGGTGACGCTGGCGATCGAGGCGGGTTTCGCGATCAGAAACCAGGTCCAGGCATAAAGGAATCCGGTAAGAGGACCGTAGCCGTCGCGAACGTAAACGTACTCGCCGCCGGCAAAAGGACGTACCGCCCCGAGTTCTGCATACGTAAGCGCGCCGAAGAACGAGAGTGCGCCGCCGGCGATCCATGCCAGATAAACCAGCTTGGCCGAGCCGACCGCCTGCATCATCTCTGCGGGAACCAGGAAAATACCGCTGCCGATAATCGTCCCAACAACAATGGAAATTGCGTGCCAGATGTTGAGCTCCCGGACAAGCTCGGTTGGTTGATGTCCGGTAACAGCGGATGAAGCCATTGTTGCCTCTCGATTCACGTCCCTTATTATCTGCGTTCCGAGACAGTAGCGCCGGGCGTTGTGGAACCAGCGAATTTAGTCTGAGTGAGCGCCGGCAAATGCCACTGTTTTTTCAACTGCTTGTACTCGGCCATCGGCAACTGCACGAGCACCGGCTGCCGAGCGGGATCGAGCCATGTCAGTACGGATTCCAACTGCGCCTGAGGCATGGCGGTGCAACCCACGGTCGGCTGGCCGGGGCCGCGCCAGATATGCATGAAGATGCAGGAGCCGCTTCCCGGCTTAGCCGGGCTGGTGTTGTGGTCCACCAGAATGCCCCAGCGATAAAGATCGTCAGAGCGCAACATGTGCTCGGAGCTGTTCCAGTCCGGCGAAACCGTTCCGCGATCCACCACCTGGTTGTAGAACTTCGAGCTGGTGTCATCTACGCACTCCACTGTCGAAGTCAGAGTCACATAGGGCATCTTCCATCCGGGTTCAGCCTGCGCGGAATATCCAAAGATCTTGCTTAGGCGGAACGCTCCCGCAGGCGCCTTGCCGTCTCCTTCTTTCTTGTTCGGGTCTGACGCATTCCGCGCGTGCGCATCGGGCTCCAGGATTCCGCTGCCCCATCCCAGACCGTTCTTGCCGACCATCACCGCGATCGGTTTGCCGACCGGCTGCCATTTCTTCCGCGCGCTGGTGCGCTCGTAACGCTGCAAAGTCCCCTGTGGCGCACTCCAATCCGAGGTGGTGACCACGATCATCTCGGTCGAAGAGGAAAGAGATTCTGGGCCGCGAGCGCGAGCCTGCGAGCCAGGTACGAGAGAAAAGACGAGTAATGCGAACAAACAAGAAATGTTCTTCATAAGCTGTGAAATTTTGGCAAACAATCTTTTAGTCTGCTCCTTCGGATCGGCTCTCCATGATTTCCGACGAGTGCGAGTTCACGCCGCTGGCCAGACTCGCCAGATAGCCCACGATAAAGGTTGTGCTTGCGCCCAGCGTGACATACCAGGTCCAGGGAACGCGCGTCCATCTCCAGAGATAGACGTTCAGCGCGAGGCCGCAGAGCATGCCGATAATGGCGCCGCTCTGTTTCGCGCGCCGCGTCAGCACTCCCAATAGGAACACGCCCAGCAGACCTCCGTACGCAACAGAAGCGATGCTCAATCCCAGTTCCAGCACTTTGCCCTTGCCGCGCGACATCACAGCCAGCACGAAGAGCACGACAGCCCACACGACCGTCGAACCGCGAGAGAGCGTCAGGCGTGTGCGGTCAGAAGTTTGCGGCCGATGGCGCAGATAGAAATCAACCATCGTTGTGGACGACAGCGAATTGAGTGCCGCGCTCAGGTTGGACATGGCCGCCGCAAGAATCGCGGCGATCAGCAGGCCTGAGATGCCGAGCGGCATGTGCTCAACGATAAATGTAGGGAAGACATTGTCCGTCCGGGTGAAGGGCGATGCCGGCGGAAACATCCGGTAAAAGGCCCACAATCCAGCTCCCACCAGCAGAAACAGAGTGAACTGAGCCAGGATCACAACGCCGCTCGAAAGCAACGCCGTTTTCGACTCGCGCTGGTTGCGAGCGGAGAGCAGGCGCTGCACCAGAAGCTGATCGGTCCCATGGCTCGCGGTTGTGAGAAATGTTCCACCGATCAGGCCGGCCCAGAAGGTGTAGGTCTTGAAGAAATCAAAGGAAAAATCCACCACGCGAAGCTTGCCGGCGGCAGCCGCAGCGGAGTGAATGGCCGGCCAGCCGCCGGGGAAAAGATGGATGAGAGTGAAGAATCCGGCAATCGTCCCGCCAATATAAATGCAGAGCTGGATGACGTCGGTCCAGATCACCGCCGCCATGCCGCCTTCAAAGGTGTAGATCATGGTCAGCAGCATGACGATTGCGACGGAAGCGATTTCGCTGGTTCCCAGCGCAATCCCGACCACAATGGCCACGGCCCACACACGCACGCCTTCGGCTGCCGCGCGGGTCACAAGAAAAACGGCCGCGGTGATCCGATGCAACGCTTTGCCGAAGCGGCGATCAATGAGTTGATAGGCGGTGAACATCTCGCCCCGAAAATACTGCGGGATGAAGATCAGGCTGATCACCACGCGCCCGACAAGGTATCCAAACACCACCTGAAGAAAGCCGAAATCGCCTGCATAGGCGAGGCCGGGTGTTCCGATCACCGTCAGAGTGCTCGTCTCGGCGGCGACAATCGAGAGCGCAATGGCCCACCAGGGAATGTTGCGTCCGGCGAGAAAGTAGTCGCGCAGCGAGTGTTGCGACTTGCGGAAGCGCAGGCCGAACAGGGTAATGCAGATCAGGTAGGCCGCGATGATGAAGAGGTCAATGGAGTGGAGTCGCATTCGGCGGGTCAGCTTCGCATATCGAGGGCATAGCGCAAGTCAGCAGCTCTGGATTTGGCGGATCGTCGAGTATCATTATGGGCAAGAACACTGGAAAACGAAACCAAATTTCTTGAGGATTCGGCACTTCAGTCGGGTATGGCACTGTACTTAGGCATCGATGCCGGCGGCACCAAGACCGAATGCGCGTTGAGCAATGGCGCGGAACTGCTGGGGCAGGGAAGCGGTCCGAGTTGCAAACTGGCGCGGGTGGGGAAAGAAGTGGCGCGCGCAAACCTGCATTCGGTAATTGAGCTGGCCGCCGAATCCGCTCGCGTGCTGGCGCGCGACGTGCAGCATGTGTGCATCGGGATGGCGGGCGCGTCCATGCCTGACGCAGTCAGTTGGGCGCAGCAGACTCTTCGCGAAGTGGCGCCGCACGCCACCATCTATGTGGCCGGCGACCACGTGATCGCTCACCGCGCGGCATTTGGGACTTCCCACGGCGTGCTGGTGATCTCCGGCACCGGCTCAATCGCCTTCGGCCGCAACCAGCGCGGCGAGACGGCGCGCGCCGGCGGCTGGGGGCCGCACGTCTCCGATGAAGGGTCGGCGTTCTGGGTCGGAAGAGAAGCAGTGATAACGGCATTGGGCAGCTACGATCGCGAAGAATCTACTAGTTTGCTGTCTATGATTGCGGCAGCATGGAAGGTGGCTCCGGAAGAAGTTGTGCGCGTGGCCAACGCTTCAGAAGCAAAATTCCCGGAGCTTGCAGGGATCATCGCGGCGGAGGCAGAGAAAGGCGACGAAGCCGCAATTGCAATCACCGAACGCGCGGGCCAGGCCCTGGCGCGGCTCGCCGGATCAGTGATTCATCGTCTTTGGCCGAATGGCGGTGTGGTGCCGGTGGCGCTCGCCGGCGGAGTGCTGCAGAACTCGCCGCACGTGCGTCACGCTTTCAAGGAAACCATGAAGCTGGAGCAGCCGGAAGCGGCCGTGACCTATGCCTACGTACGTCCTGTGTTGGGTGCGCTGGAGATCGCAGCCCAGCGGGGCCGCCGCTGATTCTCCGTTATGAACGATCCCGGTTCCCCCGCTGAGAAGAAAATCGAGCTACGGCCGGATGCGCGCATTGAATCGCTGGTGCATGAAGGCACTCCTGAGGAACTCGCGGCTGTCGCGGCAGATGGACGGCTCACCGAGGATCTGGCTCTTGCCCTTCTGAATCGCCGTGATCTTCCGCGCGACGCCGTGGAAGCCTTGAGCAAGAACGGCGCTCTGGCGCAGCAGCCGAAAGTCAGGCTGGCTCTGGTTACTCACCCGCATACGCCAAGGCACATTTCAATCCCGGTGATCCGCCACCTCTACGCATTCGAGTTGATGCAAGTGGCCTTGCTGCCCAGCGTTGCCGCGGACGTGAAGCGCGCAGCAGAAGAAGTCCTGATCGGACGCCTGGGAACCATAACCTCCGGCGAGCGCCATACTTTAGCCAAGCGGGCTTCTGGCCGCGTTGCCGCCGCATTGCTGACCGATAAAGAAGAGCGCGTGATGCAGGCGGCGCTTCTGAATCCGCAGATGACCGAGCTGTTCATTGTCAGAGCATTAAAAAACGATGCGGGAACCGAGCTTCTGGCGCCGGCGGTAGCCAATCATCAGAAGTGGATCCATCGCACCGAGATCAAGAGCGCGCTGCTGTGCAACCGGAATACTCCGGCAGGGAAGTTGGCACAGATTGCCGGCGAACTCACGCCGCATGTTCTGAAATCGTTAATGCATGAAGGCAGGCTGCCGGCGAGAGCGAAACAAGCAGTGCAGGACGTGCTTGCTAAAAAAAGCAAATAGCAAATGGCAATTAGCAATTAGCCAAAACCCGGCTAACTGCAAGGGCTGCTTGCGATCAGACATCTGCGTCCATCTCCAACGATGTTCGCTGAACCGTTCCCCGATCGTTAACGAGATGTTGGGAGCGCAACCTGAACCGGGTTCTGCAGAGCTAATTGCCAATTGCCAATTGCTAATTGCCAGCTGCTCTTCAGAT
>DATEGH010000140.1:0-18399 GCA_035280185.1 Terriglobales bacterium | reverse complement strand
GGCAACGTTCGCGAAGCCAGGCTTGCCGACCTTTACCGCAACTCCCATTTATTTCCCCAGTTGCGCAACGGTGAGAACTTGAAAGGCAAGTGCGGCATCTGCGAGTTCCGCGACATCTGCGGCGGATCGCGTGCGCGGGCTTATGCCGTTACAGGAGATCCTCTGGCCCAGGATCCAAGCTGCATTTATCAGCCCCGGCGTGGAGCAATGCGTGCCCGGCAGCGGTGACTATCACCGTTCTCACCAGCTTCCACAACCGGCGCAACCCGCCATCCGCGGCCGTAATCTCTTGCACAGGAACCACTATGAGCAGCAACCTCAATGAGCAAGCGACAGACGTGAGGCAATCCGCAAAGAACCATTACTGACGCTTTGTTGACCTGTGATCTGTGTCACATTCAACGTCTGACGCGAAAGCAATGATCAGGTGCGGCCAACAACCATGAACTCCCATCCAACGCGCTCCAATCCGCTGCAACTCTTCCTCGGCACTGGAGCGTTTGCGCTGTGCTTCGCCGTCTTCGGCTCGGTCTCCGCCATGATGCCGCTGCTCAAGAAACAGTTCCATCTCACTCCGCTTCACGCCAGCATCGCCATGGCAGTTCCGGTCCTGCTGGGCAGCCTGGGACGGGTCCCGCTCGGCCTGATGGCAGACCGTTTTGGGGGGCGCAAAGTGTTCCTCGGGACCATGATCATCTCGGTTGTCGCGGCACTGCTCATGGGCGAGGTGAACTCTTATTCGCAGTTGATGAGCTTTGGGTTCGTGACGGGAGTTGCTCTCGCCAGCTTCTCTGTCGGAGTCGCATTCGTCAGTGGATGGTATCCACAGCAGCGTCAGGGCTTTGCTCTCGGAATTTATGGCGCCGGCAACGTAGGGCAGTCGCTTGCGGCCTTCGGCGCTCCTTTGCTGTTTCCGCTCGTCGGCCTTCGCAACACATTCTGGAGCTTTGCCGGCCTGCTGCTAATTTGGACCATCGTCTTTCTCATGCTAGCGAAGGATCCGCCGCGGAGTGCTCCCCCGAAATCACTGCGCCATATGCTGAATCCGCTCGGGAAGCAGATGAGCTGGGTGCTGAGTTTCTTTTATTTTCTGACGTTCGGCGGCTTCGTAGCCATGAGCATCTACTTGCCAATGTTCCTGACCGAGATCTTCCGCCTGACTCCGCAGGATGCAGGAATGCGCACTGCCGGATTCGTGCTCCTGGCCACGGCCATGCGTCCCATCGGAGGGTGGCTCTCCGATCGGGTTGGGGGCCTCAAGGTTCTGCTTTGGATTTTTCCCTGTGTAGCAGGCATGGCCATGCTGATGACAGTTGAACGCATGGAGCCGTTCACGATCGGGGCGCTCGGCATGGCTGCGGCAATCGGGCTGGGAAACGGCGCGGTCTTCAAGCTGGTTCCGCAATACTTCCCTGAGTCGGTGGGGGCCGTCACGGGGCTGGTGGGAGCCGCAGGCGGATTGGGCGGGTTCTTTCCGCCGCTTGCGCTGGGACTCATTCGCGAGCAGACCGGATCATTCTTCTGGGGGTTCGTTCTGCTCGCGGTCTTCGCGCTGGTGTGTTTGCTGGTTGCAAGTCTGGCCGCCAGAGCGGGGCGCCAGACACGCGCGCTTCAGACGGCCTGAAGACTAAAATCGTTGTGCAGCAGTTTTTGGAGTGAGCGAAGAGGATGGATTCTTCCCAGCATCAGAAGCTCTACTTGACTCAGCCAGGCGCGGATACACGTGATGTCGCGCGCGCCATCTTCTGGGGACTGCTGGCGGCGGCGCTGCTGCTGGTGGCCATCTTCTTCGGAAGCAATCATCTGAAGCATTTTGACGCCGCTCTCGTGCCTTACACCGGGGCATGCGTCTTTTCTGTGTTCGGAATCGGCTATCGCTTTGCCATGTGGCTGCGCCGCCCTCCTACGCGCAATTACTGGTTCCGTGGATGGAAAATCTTTTTCCGGCCGAAACGGCTTGCACAGAACATTGTCCGCATGGTGCAGATTTTTTTCGAAGATTTTTTTGCGCAGCGATTTATTGAAAAGCGTTCGCATCTGCGCTGGGCCGCGCACTGGCTTATCGCCTGGGGATGCATCCTGGCGGCGGCAGTGACATTTCCGCTTTCTTTCGGCTGGATTCATTTTGAAAATGCGCCACATAATCAGCAGATTTACCGCGCTTTCGTTTTCGGCCAGCAGGTTTTTTCATTTCATTTGGGCACATTCACTGCGGCAGTCACCTTCAATATTCTCGCCATATCTGCCGTCATGGTGCTGACCGGAGTTGCTCTGGCGCTCTTCCGTCGCGCCCGCGACCGCGGCGCCATCTCCGTGCAGCAGTTTGCTCAGGACATGATGCCTCTGCTCATGCTCTTTGCCATCTCCATCACCGGGCTGTTCCTCACTGCGTCAACCCACTTGATGCATGGCTTGAATTACGGTTTTCTCTCCATGTTGCATGCCGTCACTGTGATTTTTACATTGCTCTATCTACCCTTTGGAAAGTTCTTTCACATCTTTCAGCGACCGGCGCAGGCGGGCGTGCAGTTTTACAAGGAAGAAGGCGCGCGCACCAAGCAGGCCGTTTGTCTGCGCTGCGGCCAGGAGTTTGCATCGCAGATGCACGTGAACGACCTTAAGGACGTGGAGCGCTCATTGGGAATCAACTACGAATTAGCACGCGGTGAGCATTATCAAGATGTATGTCCGGCCTGCCGCCGCAAGTCATTGGCCATGGCGCAGGACCGCAAGTGGCGCAAGCAGGGGACGCGCCTGCCTGCCGGCACGAACGAAACCGAGCAACTATGGCAAGACCGCCTGTAGAAATACCGCAACTCGTCGCCGAGTTCGGCCCAACGCTGAACCGCACACCGGTGACCGGCTGGAGCTCTGATGTGGTCCCCGATCGCCTGGTGCAAACTCACTGCTGCTTTTGCGGCCAGCAATGCGGCATTCAGCTCAAAGTAAAAGACAACCACGTGATTGGCTTCGAGCCCTGGGAGGACTTCCCTTTCAACCAGGGGAGGTTGTGTCCCAAAGGCGTCAAGCGCTACATGCAGGATGAGCACCCTGACCGGCTAAAATCGCCGCTGATGCGCAAGGAAGGCACGGGGTTTGTTCCTGTGTCGTGGAATGAGGCCTTAGACAAAGTTGCCGGCGAGATCACTCGCATCCAGAAGACTTACGGCAATGATGCTTTTGCCCTGCTGGGCGGCGCGTCGCTGACCAACGAAAAGGCCTATCTTATGGGCAAGTTCGCCCGGGTCGCAGTGAAGACCGCGAACATTGACTACAACGGCCGGCTCTGCATGGTTTCTGCTGGCGCCGCTTCGAAGAAAATTTTCGGATTGGACCGCTCCGCCAACCCTTGGAGCGACATTCCTTTGGCTAAGGCCATACTGGTTGCGGGGTCAAATATCGCCGAGTGCTCGCCCATCACCACGGAGTATCTGTGGCAGGCACGCGAGAACGGCGGCAAGCTGATCGTGCTCGATCCCCGCATGACTCCCATCGCGCGCAACGCCGACCTCTACATCCCTGTGCGCTCCGGCGGTGACATCGGCGTCTTCAACGGCATGCTGCACCTGATGATTGAGCGCGGATGGATTGATTGCAACTTCATAGCCCGGCACACCACCGGTTGGGAGCGGGTGAAAGAAGCTGTAAGCAAATACACGCCCGAGTACGCGGCGAAGATCGCTGGAGTTCCGGCGAGCATGATCATCCGCGCGGCGGAGATTTGGGGACCCGCTTCCACCAGCTTTCTGCTGCACGCGCGCGGAATCGAGCACCACTCCAAAGGCGTGGAGAACTGCATGGCTGCCATCAACTTGGTGGTGGCCAGCGGCCGCATCGGGCGCGAAGGCTGCGGCTATGCCATGATCACCGGCCAGGGCAACGGACAAGGAGGCCGGGAACAGGGACAAAAGGCGGAACAGCTCCCCGGCTCACGCGACATCGAGAACCCGGAGCACCGCCGCTACATGGCCGAAGTCTGGGGCGTGCCGGAGGAGAGCATTCCGCACAAGGGGCTCACCATGGTCCCCATCTTTGAGGCCATTCATGCCGGAAAGATCAAAGGGCTGATGGCCATCTCCTGCAACCCCATGGTTTCTCTCCCCAATAACAGCTACATCCGTGAAGCGTATGAGAAGCTGGAGTTCAGTTGCCAGATTGACTTCTTTCTTTCTGAGGCCGCTCACTACTGCGACGTTGTGCTCGCCGGTTCTCTGATGGAAGAAGACGAAGGCACCACGACCAACGTGGAAGGCCGCGTGATTCATCACAAGAAAGTAGTGGACCCTCCGGCCGACGCGCGCGTAGATTGGCAGATCATCTGCGATCTTGCCGCACGGCTGGGCGCGGCGGACAAGTTTGCGTTTCGTTCCTCAAAGGAAATCTTCGATGAGATGCGCCTCGCTTCGAAAGGCGGCCTGTCAGATTATTACGGCATCACGTGGGAGCGCATTGATCGCGAGATGGGCGTCTTCTGGCCATGCCCTTCAGCCGATCATCCCGGCAGTCCGCGTTTGTACGAGAACGCGAAGTTTGCTCATCCTGACGGCAGGGCGCATTTCCAGCCGGTGGAATGGCGGCCAGCGGCAGAAGAACCGGACGGCGACTATCCCATCATTCTCACCACGGGCCGCGTGGTTTCGCAGTATCTTTCCGGCACTCAGACCCGCCGCATCGGCGCGCTGGTCGACCAATACCCGCAGCCGCTGTGTGAGATTCATCCCATCCTTGCCGGCAAGCTCGGCATAGCAGAAGGCGACTTCGTAGAAGTGGAAAGCCGCCGCGGAGCAGTAACCGTGCGCGCCAGCGTGGTCAGGACGATTCGGCCAGACACGGTATTCGTTCCCTATCACTGGCCACTGGATCGCGCCGCCAACAACATGACGGTTCGCGCCATTGATCCTGTTTCCAACATCCCGGAATACAAAATCTGCGCCGTGCGCGTGAGCAAGGTCCCGCAGCCGCACGATGCCATTGCCGAGCTTCCCGTCCAGGCCGGAGGAGTACGATGAGCGCCGCCACAGAAATGGAGTTCTTTATTGACCACTCGCGCTGCATCGGCTGTCGCGCGTGCGTGCAGGCGTGCGAGGAGTGCGATACGCATCGCGGCGTCTCCATGATTCATCTGGAGACCATCATGCGCGAAGACAGCGTGCAAACCGCGCCGCAGATCTGCATGCACTGCGAAGACCCCATTTGCGCGCAGGTCTGCCCCGCAGACGCCATCAAGAAAACGGACGACGGGGTGGTGCAGAGTTCGCTCAAGCCGCGCTGTATTGGCTGTTTGAACTGCGTGCTGGCCTGTCCCTTCGGTGTTCCCAAATATCGCGCGGAAATTAACCAGATGATGAAGTGTGATATGTGCTATGACCGCACCAGCATCGGCAAGCGCCCCATGTGCGCCACCGTCTGCCCCTCCGGAGCGCTCACCTTCACCACGCGCGAGAACATCGAACGCACGCGCCAGGGAATGGCGATTCGCGATTGGCAGTTCGGCGGCGAGAGAGTGCGCACCAAAGTCAACGTGCTCGTTCCGCGCCAGGTGGAAAGCATTGATGTGGACGAGGCGCAGATCGGAATCCATCACACCGAAGAGTACGACGTCGCCAGACTGCTTGCAGGAGATTAGAGATGCCGGAAGATCACGCTCGACCGTGCCTGGAGTGCAAAAAGAAAAACGCGCGCTGGCGCGAGGACTTTCCCGTTGAATGGGAGAATGACGAATACATCACCCGTCGCGAGATGGTGAAATTCCTGGCCCTCGGCTCGCTTACCATCGCCGGAGCCAACTTTATTCTGGCAGGCATTCCGCACATTCTTCGACCGGGTCCGCTGCCCAGAATAAAGGTCGGCACAGCTTCTTCGCTGGCCGCCGGCAACTCGCAACTGTTCCGCTATCCCACGCACGACGACCCCTGCATCCTCATCCGGCAAACCAGCGGTACGTTGGTGGCTTACTCACAGGTCTGCACTCATCTTTCCTGCGCCGTGATCCATAACCAGAAGGAGAACACGCTCTTTTGCCCGTGCCATCACGGCTATTTCACCGTTGCGGAAGGCCGCCCATATGCCGGACCGCCTACGCGTCCGCTGCCGCGCATCAAGCTCGAGCACCAAGGCGATGAAATTTTTGCTGTGGGAGTGGAAAGCTAATGAGCACCCGCCAATCGCAAGGGACCACCCTCTTTACTGCGCTGCTCGCGCTGGTGGGGATCGGTGTGGTGGTCCAGCTCTGGTTGTTGGCCGCAACGGTGGATGCGCTGCTGCGGCACGAAGCCGGTACGCCTCTGCACGCGGCCATCGCCTCAGGCGTACTGTTTGTGATCAACGGCCTGCTGGTGCTGTACGTGTTCGGGTTCGATAAAAAGATCAAGCAGCGGTAGGCCGGTTCATCTCGTGCGCCGGAGGCTGCTTGAAGGTCAAAAGCAGATTGGCGGCGAAAAGCGTCACGCCGGCAAGCTCAAAGATCGCCGAAGCCGGCAGAACGTGCCACGCCGGGAGCCAGTAGCCTTCATAAGCCAGGATTTCGCTCGCGGCACGGAGCGTGCATCCGGCGCTCAGAAGGACGAGAGAGTACAGCATGAGCTGCGGACTATAGAGCACGCGCATTCCGGCAAATGCAGGCAACACGCGCTGTCCGATGGCAAAGACCATCGTCGCGATAAAACCAACCGTCAGCGCATGCCGCGAAGCTCCTGTCCAGCCATTCATGCGATCGAGGTAGGCGGCACAAATACCGAGCATGCTGGCAATCGCCAGCCAGGCGTACGCTGTGCGGATAAACCAGGGAAATGAAGGATGGATTCCTCCGACTTTTGCCGAACGCTCAGGCCTGGCAAAAATGTGCAGAGCAAAGCACGACTGAATCGCGCCGGCTGCGAACAGCCACGGTGCAACATACGGAAATCCCGCCAGCGCAAAAGCAGCTCCCATTGCCATCAGAAGAATGGAAACGCGGAGCAGGAGATCTGATGGCTCTCGCAATCCCAGAAACACCGGTAACCAGCGTGCGCTGAATCCCCAAACGGTGGGAACAATGAAAATGTACGTGAGCAGGGCAAGCAGGCGCCACTCCAGCGCCGCGGGAAAGACCGGCTGCGCCCCATAGAAGCTCACGTAAATCGCTGCTCCCAGGTTGATCAGCAGGCCCAGCATGAACCCTGCGGTCCCCGCCATCACGGAGAGAAGCCAAACCGGCAGCCGATTGCCTTCTTTCTTAGGTTCGGCGGGACGATGCTGCCGCACGGATTGAAAGAAGATGAAAAAAGCCGCTAGTTCAAGCGCGGCTGAACCGGGCAGCAGCAAGCGCCAGTCCCATCCGTAAACACCTGCCAGCCAGCGCAGAAGAACGCCCGCGCTCCACATCGAGAGCGCAATCCAGCCACGCCGCGCGCGAAAGGTGCTGCCGGTCATCTTGGGAAGCGAGTAGAAGCCGATGCCGAGAATGAAGCTGCCAATCCAGCCGAAGATCTGAGCGTGACCGTGGGCCTGAATCCAGGCCGCCGAACCCGTCGCGCCTTTGTGGCTGCTGATCGAAATCAGGTTCCACACGCCCAGGAACGTTCCTGGCAGCAACATGAAGAACAATCCCGAAATCACGAATGCCAGCAGCAGCTGCTGCGCGCGTCGTTCCCGCTCCTGGAGCAACGCAGCCGGCGGATGCAGCACTCGCAACCTCGGGATCGCGTTCATCGTGCTCACACACGCGCTCCGGAAATCTCGACCGTTTGCCGGCTGTGCTGTTCCATTTCCACTGCCCTTGGAAAAAGGATGTTGTTCTCCAGATGAATGTGCTGGTGCATGTCCGCCTCGAACTCAATCAGAGCGGCATAGAGCGTACGATAGCTGAAGCAGGCATTTTCCGGAGGAGCGTATCCGGCAGAGGCTTCGCGCATCCGCTTAAGGGCGTCGCCTGAAGACTCATGCTCCAGTTCCATCATCTGTATGGGCTTCGCGATTGTGCCGAATGCCGGTTGTCTGAGCGCCTTGCCATGCTGCACTGCCTCTTCCATATACACGATATAAGGGAACACGACGTTCTCTTCTTTCATCATGTGCTTGGTCATCTCTGCCGAGAGCGTCCGGAAGTTCTGCTGGATCACCAGCAGCTCAGGATGGCCGTTCCCGTGAACGGCCACAACCTTCTTCAGCAACTGCTGCAGTCGCGGGATTTCCTGCTTCACGTAACCGTGATGGCGAGTGACGATATGGTCGATCAGCGCCGTGAGACCGGCGGCTGTAACTTCCGGGGCGGCGGATGACCGCTGCTTCTGGTCGGATTCTCCCTCCTCCAGCCGGTGCAAGACCGTGGCAAGCGGCAGACCGGCGCGCGCGCATGCGTCGTTCAGTGATCGGTTGCCGCCGCAGCAATAATCAATCCCGAGCTGCTCAAACAGGCGGGTTGCGTTGGGAATGGATGTGGCGAACTCTCGAACAGTAGCTGTGGGTTCCAGATTCATGGCTCTTCTCCGGCTGATTTGTCGTATTCCGACTTACTGGGAAGAGTTTAGAAAACGGTCGACCAGACTGCCATGACTTAAGTCACAGCAGAGATTATTCCGTCTGTTCCAGTTCGGCCTTAAGGCGGTTCAAGTCAGGGATGAGGACGGTCTTGCCCTCCATGCGGATCAGGTCCTCTGCCTGGAGCCGGCTCAGATTACGAGAAACTAGTTCCCGCACGGTTCCGATCTGCGCAGCCAATTCCTGGTTGCTGTGTGGAAGCTGCACTTCTACTCCCTTGGCGGTCTTTCTTCCGCTTGCGGCAAAGCGCAGCAGAATCGAGATCAGCCTGCCGCGTACCGTGGTGAACGACAGTTCTTCAATGATCCCCACCAGCCGGCGCAGGCGCGCGCCCACAATCTTGAGCACCTTCAGCGGCACCTGGGGATGGATCAGGCACAGCGAGTAAAAGTCCTGCTTGCTGATAAAGAGGATTTCGCTGCTCTCGACCGCTGAGGTGGAAGCGGGATAGTTGCCGCCGTCGAAAACCGGAAGTTCTGCTACTGAGCTGCCAGGGCCGTCGATGGCGAGCACCTGCTCGCGTCCGCTCGGCGAACTCTTGAAGATGCGAATCCGGCCGCTCTGGATCACGAACAGCCCGGCGCAGGGATCGCCTTCGCTGAAGATGATCTCGCCGGCGGAATAGTTCCGGCGCACCGCGCGCTCGCTCAGAAACTGCAGCTCGGCCGGAGTGAGGTCGGCGAAGATGGGCACACGCCGCAGGGTCTCCACAATTTTTTCAGTGGCCATAGAGCGAATATTTTAGCCGCTCCCAATATCCTGCGCTCGCGAATATCTGGGTGCGGTCGCTACCTCAATGAAAAAGACTCAGACTGAACCACCCAGGGCCGTCACGCCCGCGGTCAATCGCCGATAGTTGAGTGTGGTAGCAACGAAAGGTCCTTCTACTGTGACGTTTGTCATAGTCTGCCGATCGCGCCAGATCCACAATGGCACTGGACGTTGCGGAAGGCGAGCAATCTCAAGCTGGAAACCGGCACGCAGCCAGCAAGTCATAACAACGCTCTTATTACAAAACGTTCCAGACTGCGTGGATGGCAAAGCCCTGAGGCAGCTCGGCTCCAAAGCGTCGAGTTCGCCGCGTGCAAACCAAAGAATCGCATGGCGGCAAAAAGGGGGCTGTATGAAAAGGTCTTATCGCGCAGTATCCTCATGGATACCAGGCGTTTTGGTTGTAAGCCTTGTTCTTCTCGTTGGCAGCGGGCCAGTGCCGGCCCAATCACATACAAAATCAAACTCTGAACCGAAGGTTGTCAACATTGTGCGAAACGCCGCAGATGTTCCGGCTCCGGTGGGTTCTCGAGCGCCTGCCGTGGTGCATGTGACGCTCAACACCATCGAGGTCACCGGCCAGCTCGATCCCTCGACTGGAACTACCTATCGCTACTGGACGTTTGGCGGCAAAGTGCCGGGTCCCATGATTCGAGTCCGCCAGGGCGACACAGTGGAAGTTACATTGAACAATGATCGCTCCAGCACGATGGTGCACTCTGTTGACTTTCATGCGGCTCTGGGCGCAGGTGGGGGAGGCGTCCTCTCCCAAACCACTCCCGGCCAATCGAAGACTTTCACTTTCAAAGCCACAACTCCGGGGCTCTACGTGTATCACTGCGCAACGCCGATGGTTGCGGAGCACATTTCCAACGGTATGTATGGAATGATCCTGGTAGAACCTGAAGGCGGACTACCGCATGTGGACCATGAGTATTACTTGATGCAAGGTGAACTCTATACTGCGGCGTCCAAAGGCAAAACCGGGCTGCAGCAGTTCAGTCAAGCCAGGCTCATGCAGGAACAGCCGGAGTATCTCTTCTTCAACGGGGCGGTTGACAGCCTCACAAAAGAGCACTCGCTGCGCGCGAATGTGGGCGAAACTGTCCGCGTTTTCTTCGGCAACGCAGGCCCGAACAACACTTCCTCGCTACACGTGATGGGGCAGATTTTTACGCGCACCTATCAGCTCGGATCGATGACGTCGCCACCGCTTACTTCGGTGCAAACAGTAACTGTTCCTGCTGGAGGCGCAACTGTGCTCGAAATGGACGCAGCCACCTCGGGCGATTTCCATATCGTGGACCATGCGCTGACCCGCATGGCGAAGGGATTGATGGCCACGTTAAAGGTTGAGGGCCAGGCGAATGTCGCGCTGATGCATCCTGGACCAGCGTCCAATTCAGAAGATGCCTCTCAGGAAGCCGTACCAACTGCAACAGCAGTCGCGGCAAATGCCGGAGGCAGCTCAGTAACCCATGAAGGTCCGGCAACGCAGGCGGCTCAACTCACGGGGATGACTGCCGCCGATGCAGCCGATGCAGCCGCAATCCCAGCTAACCTGGAGCTTGCAGAGAACAAGCCGTCCGGGACAGAAATGGATATGAGCGGCACGGACCACGGTCAGCCCGCCGCAAATCCAACACGCCCGTCTATGCGTCCGATTTCGGCCAAAGCTCCCGTCAGTCCTACAAGGCTGAATGGATGTCTCAAGCTCCTCGAGGACGGCAGAGTTATGCTTCATCTTCTCGGCTCAAACGCTATTTACCGCTTAGAAGCGCAGCCGATCGCATTCTCTGAAAATTCCGACCGTCTGGTCCACGTTACCGGCAAAATCGGGAGCGTTGTTCAAAATGAAGATCCCAACATTCCGAGCTTTGTGGTCGACAACGTAAGAGCTCTCGCTCCGAATTGTTCAGCTAAAATTTCAGCTTCAGCGCTGAGAGAGCTGGACGATGAGGGACAGGAGCCGGCCGCAAGCGGCCCGGCAGTAACCACGGCAATGAATGAAACGGCGTTCACCTCGCCCAAGATCGTGATTCAGGCCGGCCAGAAAATTGTTTGGAAAAACTCCTCGCAAGCCATTCACAACGTGATCGCCGACGCGAGCAAGACGCCTTCCGCCCGGGACGTTCGGCTTCCTGCCGGAGCTAAGCCGTTCAGCTCAACTTACATCCAACCAGGGCAGAGCTTTTCCCATGTCTTTACGAGGCCGGGTGTTTATCACTATGTATGCACGCTTCACGCGCAGAGCGGGATGAAGGGAACGATTGTCGTGAAGTAAGCGACGATCTTGCGCGTAGCAGAGGCCGGCGTACTCCGGGCGTATGCCGGCTTTCTTATTCTCACGAACGCGAGCCCCTCCTGTTATCCTTCGCTCATGAATCTGTCGGTTGCGATCATCACTTTTAACGAAGAGGCCAATATCGTTCACACGCTGAACAGCGTGAAAAGGATCGCCCAGGAAATCATCGTGGTGGATTCGGGCAGCACGGATGAGACCGTCGTGCTGGCGCAGGCGCATGGTGCAAAAGTTTTCGTTGAGCCTTGGAAGGGATTTGCCTTGCAGAAAAATTCGGCTTTGGCGAAGGCAACAGGTGACTGGATACTCTCGCTGGATGCCGACGAAGTGGTCAGTCCCGAGCTTGCTGAGAGCATCGCAACGCTGCTGCGCTCCGGCACGCCGCCCGCTCTTGACGGATACATGATGAACCGGCGCAACATTTATTTCGGCAAATGGCTGAAGCGCTGCGGCTACTATCCTGATCCCAAGTTGCGGCTGATCAAGCGCGGCGCGGCCGAGTTTGAGCTTCGTCCGGTGCATGAAGACATGAAGATGGCGGGCAGGAAAGGCCATCTCAAGGGCGACCTTCTCCATCACGCTTACAGGAACTTCGCCGATTTCATCGAGCACCAGAACCGCTATTCATCTCTGGGAGCGGAGATGGTGGTGCAGAAACACAGAGTCGGGTTCAGCTTCGTCAACATCGTGCTGCGGCCGCTGGTGCGCTTTATCTACAATTACTTTTTTCGGCTGGGATTTCTCGACGGCCAAGAGGGTCTACTCGTTCTTGCCAATCACGCCATGTACGTGAGCTGGAAGTACGCCAAAGCCTGGGAGCTGTCGAAAAATATGAACGCGGGTGTCACACGCTCTGAGTAAGCTTCACGCTTCGAGCGCGGCTGGCGACGAGCATCAGCACGCCGCCGGAGACTATGGTGAGCAGCGCGGCAAATTGAGCGTTGCTCATGCCGAAGATCACCCGCGGATTGATGCGGATGAACTCCACCAGAAACCGCTCCGCGCCAAACAACATGAGGAACTCGCCGGTGATAAGGCCGGGAGGCAATCCTTCGCGCACCGCTTTTGAGCCGCGCCGCCACACATACCAGAAGATCAGCACGCAGGCAATGAACTCGTAAATCGGCGTGGGGTGAACGGCGCAGTTCTCCGGCCATCCTGACTTCAGACAGATGCCGTCAGGGCCGGTGGTGGGGACGAGGCCGTGCGGGAAAGCCATGCCCCAGGGCAGGCTGGTCGGGATGCCGTAGTCGCCGTCGCCGGAAATCAGGCAACCGATTCTTCCTACCGCGTAGCCGACGGCCGCGGCCGGAGTCGCGACATCCAGTATGGTCAGCGGATGCACCCGGTAATGACGCGCCAGAACGAGCAAGGTTGCAATGCCGGCGACAAAGCCGCCGAACCAGGCAAAGCCGCCACGAAACCATCCCACAAGCAGAGCGAGGCTGTGCAGCGTCTGCGCGTTGAGGCGGTCGGCGGGTGTATCCACAACGTGCCAGAGCTTCGCGCCCAGGATTCCAGCGATGGCCACGTAAGCCACCACAGAGTAAGGATCAATGTTGAGCTTGCGGCGCTGAATCTCGCGGGCGAGCGCAATGTAAGCGGTCACGAAGGCCAGGCACATCAGCAGCCCGAACGTCGGCAGTTCAAAGCCGCCGATGTGAATAAAAGGAAGCAGAATCTTTCCCCAGAATCAAGATGATCTGGTTCCAGTATAAATGGAGCGGAGCTGCTAACGCGGTTCGCCCGAATGCGTGACGGTCACATCCTGCTGCTCGGCGCTGGCGCGGACGGCAAAACCGGCGGGAACGATGATCATGCGCGGCAGTTCGCCATCTTTGCGGCGAAAGCGGCGAAGGTCGGCCATGCTGCGAATGCCCAGATGCTCGGCCGCAGCCTGGTGCGCCGGAATATCACTGACGCCGAACAGGTCTGCAGGACGGAACGTCTGATGCGCACCCATGAGCAGATCATGCTCGCTGCGCAGGTCTTCGGTGAGCGTGGGATCGAGCACAAAACACCAGAAGACATCCCACTCTCGCACCTTGCCATCCACGGTGTACTTGTTGATCACGCGATTGTGGTTGTACTCCGGACGCGCCTGCGAACGATACTGTTCGCCGGGAAAAACGAGATACAAGTTCAGCCGTGTATCCAGCGGCTTGCCCTGCCGCAGCCGCTCCCCCACAGTCCACGGGCCGAAAGTCGCGGAATGATGCGTGCCGGTTTTTTCAGGAGTGAACACCAGATCGTCGCCATCGTGGTAGACGAGGAACGGCTTCACCGGCGGCGCAGTGGAACCAGCCAGCGACAACGCCGCCAGCAACAGCACTACGCCGGAGCAAGTCCGAATTGGGTTCGCGATCACTCCCAGCGATTATCTGATTACCTTGGTGCCGGGCCAAGCACTTTTTCGCCTTTCGGCGATGCTAAAGTGAATAGAACGTGCGTAATATCCTCCAGCATCGCGCCTTGCGCCTGATCTTTCTAGCCAACATTGTTTCCATGGTGGGCAGCGGAATGAACTCCGCCGGCGTCACCTGGTTCATCCTGCAGAAAACACATTCGGAAATGGCGCTGGGAACGCTGTTGATGCTCCAGACGATTCCTGCGCTCATGATGCTTCCCTTCACCGGCGTGGTGATAGACCGCAAGGACCGTCGCCGGCTGGTGATGCTGCTGGACGCGGCGCGCGGACTCATCATTCTTTTTATCGCGGTGCTCGCGCTGAACGGCTGGGCGAAGTTGTGGGAAATCTATCTGATGTCAATCATGGTGGCGGCCGGTTTCTGGATGTTCTGGCCCACCATCAACGCCTTGATCCAGGAGCTCACGCCGGAGTCGCAGTTTGCTAACTCCAACAGTTTTCTCCTCGCCGGCTTTCAGGGCGGATGGCTGATTGCAGGCGCGATTGTGGGCTTTGTCTATAACCACATTGGTCTCGGAGGCGTGCTGCTGATTGACTTTGCGACGTATGTGGTTTCGTTTTCGTGCTACCTGTTCGTGCGCAAAGGCAAACATGTGGTGACTCCGGTTCCGGAGGCGCAAGACGCGGCTGCTGAGAATGAAGGCGAAGTGGCGCGCTATTTCCATGAGTTGCTGGAAGGGGTGGCGTACATCCGGCAGCGTCCTCATCTGCTGCTGGTGGGCGCAGCGTGGGCGTTATTCATCGGAGGCATGTTCACGCAAGGCATCATCACTGCGCCATTCAGCGATCGCATTTTGCACGCGGACGCTGTGGGATATGGCTGGCTGAACTGCGGATGGGCGGTAGGCGCGTGTGTGAGCGCGCTGTGCGTGCCGCGTCTGCTGCGCGGAACCGGAGTTCGCCGGGCAATCGGCATTGCCATGACCGGGCTGAGCGTGTGCCTGATTGCTTTGCCGCACGTTGGCGCGCATCTGCCGCACCGGGTTCTTCTCAGCTCGCGCGCCATTGCCGTGGGGCTGATCGCATCTGCGGCCATCTACCTCCTCATGGGCTCGTGCCGCGCGCTGGGCGGAGTAGCCATCACGACTAGCGTGATGGAGATCGTCCCCAAGCACTTTATGGGAAGGGTACAGAACACCGTTTACTTCGCGGCAACATTTCTCCAGCTTGGCTTCTCGTTTCTGGTGGGAGCGGTGGCGCACCGCCGCAGCCTGGCGGAAGGTTTCGCCATTGTGGGCGCGCTCTATCTTCTCGCCGCTGTCACGGGAACATGGCCTGCAGCTCATCCCAGAACTGTCGCCCACGCGCCGCACACCGCGCCGGCAGAGACATAGAACTTCGAGAGCATGTGCCCAATTGGTTGCAGCTCAAGGCGATGCTCGTGAGACCAACGACCGATGACACAACCCCCAGTGCTACTGCCCTGAAGTACCCTTGCCGAACACCTCGCGTAGGATTGCGGTGGTCTGGGCGGCAGGATTGGTGCGGATCTTCTGCTCTTCCTGGCCCATCACGTAGAAAAGACCGTCGAGCGTCTTCCCGACGATGTAGTCATCGAGCTTAACGTCCTCGCCTGACGCAGCACCCGCCATCATGGGATTTTTCATCAGCCGGTCATATTCCTGCACCACGCCCACATTCTGCATGGACTTGTGGACAATCGGCTTGAACGCTGCCGCAAGCTGGTCCGTGCTGGTGCTCTTGAAGTAATCGGTGGCAGCCGTGTTGCCGCCGGTGAGAATTTGGCGGGCATCCTGGAAGGTCATCTGGGTCAGAGCATTCAGAAAAATCTGTTTTGCGGCGGGTGTGGCCTGCTCTGCGGCGCGGTTCATGCCCAGTTCAAGCTGGTCCACCTGCGCGCCCATCCCCACTATGCGCAGTCCTTTGCCAACCGTCTGCAGCTTCGGCGGCAGAAGGATCTTGATCGCCTCGTTCTTGAAGAAGCCATCCACATGGCCGGTCTTCGCGACTGCATTTTTCGTGCTGATGGAAAGCGCCTGCTTCAAGCCCGTAACAATTTTGTCATTCGTGAGCCCTTGCGACGACTTCGGGCGCATGATCTCCTGCGCCTTCTTCTTGAGCTGGTCCAGCGGCGACTGTCCGAAAGCTGCTGCCGTCAAGGCGATGCCTATGCCCGCAACTACGATGAATCGCTTCGTTTTAGTTTTCACAATGTCAAATTCCCGCCTGAGCTACATCCGCGCGATTGCCTTTTGCGCCAGCGTTTTCTCCAAGGCTTCCGTCGGCGTCTCTTTCTCATCGCCTGCGATTGCGTCGGCCGTGTTCTTGAAGATACTCACCCTGAGAATGCCCTTGTCAGTCTTCACATGTAGGACGTGGCGCGCGAAATACGCCTCCTGGCCCAGCCCCGTCACGGGGCGGAGGTAGCCGCGTTTGGGCGCCATCTTCTCCCCTTCAATCCGCCGTTCTTCTCTGTATTTATTCCAATCAAAGTCGGGTGATTCCACGCGGATGGTCACATTTTTCGCCGACATCGAATCCGGCGATCCATACATGCAGATGGAGCCGCCCTGCATGGACGCCGGCCCGGAATCCGGGTCCTTCATTTTTTCTCCCATCACTTCTTCCACTTCCGCCTTGGTGACCAGCTTGCAAGCATAGTCGTCGCTCGAACTGCTGGCTGTGCCGCCGGCTTTCGTTGTGCTCGAAGCCGGCGCTGAAGCTGCGTCGCTGCTTGCGGCTTTGTTGTTCTGATTGCAACCTGCCAGAGCCGTCAGCGCCAACAGCCAAATCGCGAGCATTCCCCTGTGGCGGTCGATTGCACATGCGTTCACGTGTCCTCCTTACGAGCCCCAGCCGGGCTTTATCATACCAATCCGCAAACCGCGCTGGCGGAGATACAGGTTAGGCGCACCTTTCCACGCCGCGTTATAGTGGAAAGGAGATGGCTGATTTCCGCAAACCGATCCTCGAAGGCAAAGGAGATACCGATTACGAGCGTTATCTCCGTACGGACGATCTGCTCGCCTTGCAAACACCCACCGATCAGCTCTCTCATCCGGATGAGCTGACGTTCCAGGTGGTTCACCAATCTTCTGAGCTGCTGATGAAGGGCGCTCGTTGGGAACTGGAGCGCGCCCAGACTGCTCTCAGCGAAGGTGATTACGCCAACTGTGCCCGTTTGTTCCGCCGCGCCAACGTGATGCTGGAGCATCCGACCGCGCTGCTCAAGGTCCTGGAGACGATCACTCCCTACGATTACCATGTGATCCGCGCCGGCCTGGGACACGGCAGTGGATTGGACTCGCCGGGATTTCTCTCTCTGCTGCACATCGCGCCCCGCATCGGCGATGCCTTCCAGGAACGGCTGAAGGCAGAAGGCCTGAGCGTGGACGATATCTATCGCCAGAATCAAAAGCATTTTGGCCTGCACGATGTTGCCGAGCGCATGCTCGACTTCGACGAACTGATGCAGGGCTTCCGTTTCCATCATCTGAAGCTGGCGCAGCGCATTATCGGCGGAGGCGTGATCGGCACAAGCGGAACGCCGGTTGAGCTCCTGCAACAGCGCATGCAGCACCTGGCGTATCGCGAACTGTGGGAGCTAAGAAACCAGATTACGGAGAAGTTCAGCGCGGAATAGCGATCACGCGGAGGGCGGCAGGGGGTGCTCTCAGGAAACCTGGCGGGGACGACGAGACTCGAACTCGCGACCTCCGCCGTGACTCCTGCCGCGACGGTATCCACATCCGTAGGAAATCATTCTTCAACAGCAAGGTCCAGAATGTGCGCAACGTCGCGCGTCCGCCTTATGCTTTCTGGCCAATGCGTAGGTTCAAGCTGCTTGGCTGAACGTTCTGGTTCATCCGAAAAAAATTAGTGGGATCATAATGCGACTTGATGGCCAGCATTCGCTCCCAGCGTTCCTGATAAGCTTCAGGCACGCGCTCCTGCTCGTCGCCGCTCATGAAATTCACGTAAACACCCGCCTTCATCGCCGGTCGTAATCTGGCGAATAGTCCCCGGATCCAGGAAATCTGGGCCGCATCCTCTGCGGGTTCCGCCCAGTTTGCCAGCAGATTCAGGATGAAGGGAGCACTGCGGTCGCCGAACGCTGTTTCCCTTGCATCCACCTGCCCGGCGGCTCCGCCGAGGTAAGCAAGTTCTATCTGGGTTTGCGGGGAAGGAACGGTGGTAATCGCTTCGATCATGTTGTCGATCGTGCTGTCATCGAGCTGCCGGAAATAACCCGACTTGGTGTAATAACGCCGGCCATGCGGGAAATCAGAATCAGCCATGGTCTGCAGCTTCAGGAATGGAACATTCCGAATCATGACCGAGTCGCGCTCGCAGAATGAAAGCGCGCATTCAAGATAAGATTGTCCCGCTGCAGGATCGCCTGTCCAGACCAGCGAGTTGC
>DATEGH010000139.1:0-7366 GCA_035280185.1 Terriglobales bacterium | reverse complement strand
CTGGGACCGGAGACTGCGAAAGCAGTGATCACATCGAAGGTTGCGGTGGTACATGCATCCGAGTTGCAGGCTCCCTCGCAGGAGCTGGCGGCCAGAGCATAACCAATGCCCAATTTTCAGCCGGCGGCTGAAAGGACAGCTCAGGAAACTGCAGCTGCTCCGAAGTAGGCTGGGTGATTGGCCAGGCGAAGTGATTTGCAGGCCGCTCCGACCCGAAAAAACCGGCAAGCCCTGCGAGGAGCAGGCCGGGGTTGGAGATTGCGAAAGCAGTAATTACATCAGAGGCTGTGACGGTACATGCGTCCACGCCTGCTGGCTCCCTCGCAGGAGTTGGCGGCTAGAGCATAACCAACGTCACAGCCTTTTACCTTTCTAGCCCACCTGATCGCGCAGGGGTCGAGCGACTCCAACCTGCAAAAGAGGCAGAAATCGGCTGTTCGCTTCCGGACAGCAAGGTTTCGCTAACGGACATAGAACTCACCAGTCCAACCTTCAGCAACATGCATCTGCCGCCTTTTCAGTGGCTTAGTCAGAGTTCCGAGCGGGCGGAAACGTGCAATTTATTTCCGCAGAAGAACCTTCAGGCCACGAGCGCCGTAGGTATTCAAGATATGATTTGTCAGCAAGAGAACCCAACCATGGCACACGCGGCGACGACAGAACTTCACACCCGGCCCGAACGACCTCGAGTGTTGGTAGCGGAAGACCAGGAAGATGTGATAGCGGCATTGCGGCTGTTGCTGAAGAGCAGCGGTTACGAAGCGGAATTCGTAAACTCGCCGGCCGAAGCGATCAATGCTCTGCAGCGGCATCCTTTTGACGCGATTCTTCTTGACCTGAACTACAGCCGCGACACCACTTCCGGCACGGAAGGACTGGAACTGATCTCTGCGGTGCTGGCGTTGGATAGCACGATGGCCGTGGTGGTGATGACGGCATGGGGATCGATTGAGCTTGCGGTGGATGCGATGCACCGAGGCGCGTGCGACTTTGTACAAAAGCCCTGGGACAACCGGCAGCTCTTGAATGTTCTGGAACAGCAGATGAAGCGCTCGCAGGAGCTGCGCCTGAAAAAGCTGAGCGAGCAACTGGAGCAGCAGGAAGCGGCGCAGGTGCAGCGCGCTTTGATGCCGCATGAAATTGCGCCGCGTGATGGCATGACGGTTGTCGCCTCTTCTCAGTCGGCGCGCACCGTCGGTGGCGACTACTACGACGTGATTGAACTCGGCGCGCTCCGCTCGGCGCTGTGCATCGCTGACGTTGTAGGCAAAGGAATGGGCGCAGCGCTGCTGATGTCGAATCTTCAGGCGGCGGTGCGGATGCTCGCCTCCGACGTAATCGAGCCCAAGCCTTTCTGCGAGCGCGTGAACAAGGCCGTGAGCGGAAACAATGTTCCGGGAAAATTCATTACATTCTTTTATTGCGTGGTGGATTCGGGCGAGAAGCGCATCAGCTATACCAACGCGGGACACAATTGGCCTATCCTGGCCCACGCGGATGGCTCTTTGCAGCGGCTGACCAGCGACGACGTTGTGCTGGGCACGATGCGCGAATGGAGCTATCACCAGCAGCAGGCTGAGCTTCGCTCCGGCGACCGGCTGGTGCTGTTCACCGACGGCATTACAGAATGCGCCGACGCCGATGGCCAGGAGTTCAGCGAGGAGAAGCTGGTGGAGTTGGTGAGCCAGAATGTGCTTCTCTCAGCGTCTGACTTGAAAGACCTGATCCTCGCACAAGCCAATGAGCACTGCAAGAGCGCGTTCACTGACGATGCGACGTTGATTGTGGTGGCGGTTCATTGACCCGTATCACTCCTGGTTTGTAGGCCTTCCCTACAGCAATCGGGCATCTCTGGGCCAGCGTTGCACACTCCAATAGGCAGAAGTTGGGGAGTAGGTATGCGTTCCAGAGCTTCGATTTCTTCGCACCCGATTCATCCCATGCTGGTTTCTTTTCCCATCGGTTTGTGGGTCACTGCCCTGATTTTTGATCTCATCGCGCTGGGACAGAACAACGGGTCGTTGTTTGCCGCAGGCTTTTATTGCGTGATCGCAGGGTGCGTGGGCGCAGTTCTGGCTGCGGTGGCGGGAACCATTGATTGGGTCAGCGTGGTGCCTCCGCAATCGAGCGCGAAAAACCGCGGACTTCTGCACGGCTCGCTCAACTCGCTCGTGCTGCTTCTCTTCATCTATATCGCCTATCGCCAGGGCTCGCCGGCAGTGAGGCCGGACGGGCTCACCATCGGATTGATGGTAGTCGGCGTCATCATCCTGGGAATTTCCGGATGGCTGGGCGGAACACTCGTCTATCGCAACCAGATCGGCGTTGACCGTCGCTACGCCGCGGCAGGAAAGCTGAAGGAGCGCACGCTTTCAGGATGGGAGAAGCCCGTCTGCAATCAGAGCGAACTGGCGGACGGCCAGATGCTGCTGGTGCAGGTAGGAACTGATCGGATTGTGGTGGGCCGGTGCTCAGAAGGGCTGTACGCCTTCAACGATCATTGCACCCATCGCGGCGGGCCGCTCTCCGATGGAGCGTTGGTGGACTGCACGGTGCAGTGTCCGTGGCACGGATCGCAGTTCGACATCCGCAGCGGACGAGTGGTGGCAGGACCGGCGGAAGAGAAGATCCTGGTGCATGAGGTTGAGGTCCGCAAGGGCGAGGTTTACGTCAAGCCGAAATCTGAGAAAAGGCCTGAGCCGGTAACGCCGAGGAAAGCGGCTTAGCGCCTCAACCCTGCACGGCAGCGATTCGGCGCAGCAGCTCGTCTGTTGCCGGCAGATTTCCTTCCTTTTTGTAGCCGAATACGTTTTGCCCGTTGACCTGGACGGTGAGATCACCGCGAGAGCCGGTTTTGATCTTCGCTTTGATTCCAAACTTCTGCTCCACTGCATTGCGCAAGCCGACGGCTGCGCGGCGCAGGTCCATTCAAAAGAAGCAACGACGAATTTCGATTTCCATAAAACGACCTCTCCTACATTATCGCAAAGGTTCTAGTGAGCCGCAGAAGTCTGCGGAGGAACAGATGCTCTACCGCGTCCGTTGACCAGGCGAATGGTTTCGAGCACCACGTCCCCGACGATCTGCAGGCTCTTGGGACTGAGCTTGTCAATTGTGTCCTGGGTATTGTGCCAGAAGGCATTGTTGTAGCCATAATCGAAATCAATAATGTCCGCGACAGGAACGCCAAATTTGGCAAACGGAGTGTGGTCATCTTCCATGCCCGAGCTGGTGGAAAAAAAGTACGACTGATAGCCGAGGCGCTCGGCCGCCTGAAATATCAGGTCTTCAAGCCAGGGGGTTGAACTTGCATCGCGCAAAACCTCCAAGTCCTTGTCGCCGACCATGTCGAGCAGAATGAAGGCCTGAATCTTTTTGGCAGTTCCGTCGTCATTCCATTTCTGCGCCAGATGACGGCTGCCGTAGAGACTTTGCTTGTCGTCCCACTTGAGATCGCCGAGACGGGTAGAAGGGATGGATTCTTCGCCGTCGAGAAACGCCAACCAGACGCTGTAGCCTTCGAGTTTTTTGCCGCGAAGCTGATCGGCGATTGCCAGCAGAAGCGCGGTGCTGGACCCGCCGTCATTGGCGCCGACAAAGTTGGTGTTGCGGAGCGGGTAAAGAGTGTCAATGTGCGAGCCGAGGACGATGATCCCATCTTTGCTTCCAGGAAATTTCGCAATGATATTGCGCATGGGAACCTTGCCGGCCGGCGTATCCGGAGTGAAAGCATCCTCTTCTACCTTCACGCCTTTCAGCTTGGCGCGAATGTAGTCACCAACTTTTTTCTGCCCCTGGCCTCCGTCCCAACGCGGACCGATGGCGAGGAGTTCCTTCAGGTACTGCCATGCGTGGGTTGGATTGATCTTCATCGCGGGACCGACGGGCTCGACAGCGGCTGCGGCTTGCGGCGTAGTTTCCGGTGAAGGAGCGTACTGTGAAGAAGCGGAGGCTGTCTTGGCCTGATTACAACCCATGGCAAACACAAAAGCAGAAATTAGGACCAAGCCCAACGTGCGGAAGACCCTTGTCACTCGGCGCTCCTGTGGAACGCAATTAGTCTACTTTATTCGCCTGCTGCTTTGCGCTTTTCCGCGCGCTTGCGCCGCTGCTTGGGATGGACCAGATACACGATGCCGATGCTCAGGATATAGAGCAGGATCATGGGCAGCGCGTAAATGCTCATGTTCATGATGTCAGTAGTAGGCGTGAGAATCGCGGCAAAGACAAAGAAGACCAGCACGGCGCCGCGAATGTGTTTGAACAGGAACTTGGCATTGACCACGCCCATCATGCCGGCAAAGCCCAGCACGATGGGAAGCTCAAAGATCAGAGCAAGGCCGAGCAGGATGGTCAGGAAAAGATCGGTGTATTCGGTGATGGTGATGAGCGGCTTCATGCCGGCATCAGAGCCAGTCTTGATGAGGAAGTCCAGCGCAACCGGAAATACAACGCGGTAGCCGAAGTATCCGCCGCCCAGGAAGAGCACCACGGAGAGAAACAGAAATGGCAGGATGAAGCGCTTCTCGCGGCGGTAGAGGCCGGGAGAGATAAACATCCAAACCTGATAAAGCAGAAACGGGCAAGCGAGAAAGATGCCGGCCAACAGCCCGATCTTGAGCGAAAGGTTGAACGGATCGGTGGGATTCAGATAGCCCAATTCGGTCGGCAGATGGTGATTGGCCAGCGCCTGCTCGATGGGACGCCGCATCAGGTCGTACAGATAGTCCCATTTGTACCAGGCAGCGCCAAAACACACGCCTACGGCAACAACGGAATAAAGAACTCTTCTCCGCAACTCTTCCAGGTGCTGGAGCAGGCCCATGGAGCCCGTTTCCAGTTCATTTTTTTCACCCTCTGCGGGCTCTGCTACCAATTCAGGCATCGTAATCCTGCGGGATGGTGTTCTTGATGCGGTCCGTCAAGCGGTTGAGAGCGCCGGTGAGGGAAAGGTCTTCGTCGCTCTTGAGCTTCGCGATCTCGGGCTCAATGTGCTTGCGGGGATCCGCGTCCTCAAGTTCCAGTTTGCGAATTTCCTGGTGGATCTGGCTTTGGAAATCGTTGCTCGCCTTCTTGAATTCGGCCACGAATTTTCCCAATTGGCGGGCGATTTCCGGCAACCGCTTGGGCCCAAAAAGCATGAAGGCCAGGATGACCAGGAAAACCATCTCTGGAAAGCCGAGGTTCATAGTGAGTAAACACATGATACCGCAGCCTGGGTTAGAAACCGGACGCAATTTTGATTAAGTTTTCCAATGCGGATGACAAAAACATCCGCACCCCGTCGATGAGTAGGAGCATCTTACGGTACGAAGGTACTGGGCCGGATTAAGGCCGGAGAACCGGCTTGATTACTGCCTTCGGGTGCGCCAAAAGCGGCGGGAAGCGATGTTATACTGGCGCATAGGCTCACGCAAAGTTTAAGGATTTCAGTCAAGGAAGATTCATGTCTCGTGGTTCACGTCGTTCGCTCTTCTTCGTACTTCTTGTCATAACAATTTGCGGTCTTCTCGGCATGGGCTTCAGCCAGCGCAACGGCGGAAACCTGGCCGGCTCGTCCGACCGCGATGTGCAAGACAGCATGCGGCAGTTCTCCGAAATTTACAGTCTGGTGGAGCAGAACTACGCCGAGCCGGTGAATCCCGATAAGGCGATTTACAACGGCGCGATTCCAGGCATGCTGCACGTGCTGGACCCACATTCCAATTTCTTCGATCCCAAGTCCTATGCGGCGCTGCGCGAAGAGCAGAGCGGCAAGTACTACGGAGTGGGAATGCAGATTGCGCCGCGCAACAACAAGATCATCGTGATAGCGCCGTTTGTGGGGACTCCGGCATATCGCGCGGGCCTCCGGCCTGGCGACGTGATTCTGGCCGTTGACAGCAAACCCACGGACAACATGAGCGTGAGCGATGTGGCTGATCTGCTCAAAGGGCCGAAGGGCACCAACGTTCGCATCACCATTCTGCGCGAAGGCGCGGACAAGCCGCTCGACTTCAACGTGACGCGCGATGAGATTCCGCGCAACAGCGTTGACCTGAAGTTCCTTATCAAGCCGGGCATCGGCTACATGCACATCACGGCTTTCAACGAGACAACCGAGCAGGAAGTGGAAGATGCGCTGACGCAGTTCGGCGACCTGAAGGGTCTGATTCTTGACCTGCGCGGAAATCCGGGCGGCCTGCTGAATGAAGGCGTGGGCGTGGCGGACAAGTTCCTGAAGAAGGGACAGGTGATTGTCTCGCATCGCGGACGCAGCTCACCGGAGCGGGTTTACCGCGCTGCCCACGGCAACAACGGAAAAGATTATCCGCTGGTCGTGCTGGTGAATCGCGGCACGGCTTCCGCGGCGGAGATTGTTTCCGGAGCGATTCAGGACCACGATCGCGGGCTGATTGTGGGCGAAGTCACGTTCGGCAAGGGCCTGGTGCAGACCGTCTATCCGCTGTCGGAGAATACGGGCCTTGCGCTCACCACGGCCAAGTACTACACGCCCAGCGGACGCCTGATCCAGCGCGATTACAACGGCGTATCTCTCTACGATTACTATTACGCGCGCGCGGAAGAGGACAATCCCAACACCAACGCGAACACCAGCGCGCCGGCGCATGAAGTGAAGCTCACCGACAGCGGACACACGATGTACGGCGGCGGCGGCATCACGCCGGACGTGAAAGTGGCGCCTTTTAAGGGATCGAAATTTGAGGACTCGCTGCTGGTGAAGTACGCGTTCTTCAATTTCGCGCGGCATTATCTGAACGGGCGGCACATTGACAAAAACTTTGAAGTCACGGAATCGGTGATGCAGGACTTCCGCAAATTCCTGGACGCGCAGCAGATTCCCTACACCGAAGCCGAGCTGAACCAGGACATTGACTGGGTAAAGTCGAATGTCAAAGCCGAACTGTTCATCTCAGAGTTCGGACAGGAAGAAGGGCTGAAAGTGCGCGCCCAGACTGATCCTCAAGTTACGGCGGCGCTCAACCAGCTTCCGAAAGCCCGCGAACTGGCGGACAACGCTCGTCGCGTTCTGGCGCAACGGGCAGCGGCGGCGGCTTCGGCGAATCGATAGCTTTCGCTGGATTTGAAAAGAAACGGCAGGCCGAAAGGTCTGCCGTTTTTGTTTTTCCTGTTGCGTCACGCAGCCGGACTCGCGCTTCGTCTACGCCGCTCGGACGGATTTCTTGACATAAGTCCCCATCAGCTCGGCTCGTGCCAGGATGTGGCCGTCCATGGCGGCGTTGAGTTCTTCAAGCGAAGCGCCGGGACCGAGCGGCAATTCCGAATCGAGCGAATAGAGACGCGCTATGTAGCGATGCGTGCCGCGCGGCGGGCACGGCCCCATGTAGCCGATTTTCCCGCTGTC
>DATEGH010000138.1:0-3757 GCA_035280185.1 Terriglobales bacterium | reverse complement strand
CTGCGGATGGAAGAACTGGCCCTTCCAGCGGCCGATATTGCGGTTGAACTTGATGTCCGGGCAGTAGAGCGGCTCGTTTCCAGGCTTCTGCGCAATGCTGATCTTCTTCACCAGATCGGCGCATTCGTCACGATACAAGTGCCGGTTGTAGTCATTGAGATTGTCGAGTTCGGGCGCGCTGGGATTCTTCAATTCATCATAACGGCCCTTCAAGCCCCACGTGTAAGCCCAGTGGGCGGAAGAGGAATTGTCCGTGCCGAAAAGATCGTACGCACTCGAGATCCACTTATTCAGATACTTCTGCATCAGCCAGTGCGGCACCACGCCGGCTTCGGCAATACGCGCCAGTCCGCTGTTGCCCGTACCCATGTGGAACGCTTCTTCGCGCAGCATGTAGCTCATAGAGCGACCCAACGGCGCGAAGGCCGAGAACTTGAGCATTTGGAGCTGAAACTTTCCATCGCGGTCTACGAAATCGGTGAAGGCAAAGAAGTCCAGCCAGTTGTCGCACTCTTCATTGAAGCTGCCCAGCAGGCGCTTGTTCTCATAGGCGCGACGGTCGAGCATCTTTCTTGCTTCCACTTTGCCGGTCTCGCCGAAGAACTCAATTAGCAGCGAGCACATCTGCCATCCGTGGCGCATTTCCTCGATCATCACGCGCGTGATGGCCGAGCGGTCCCAGTCGGTCGGCGCGCTTTCAAACAGGTAGCGCTGCTGCTCTACGCTGGCGAATTCGGTATCGCCCTGATAAACGATCAGGTTCAACAATGCGTCGCGCATGTTCTGCGTAGGAATCTGGCGCAGGTTCTCCCATTTCGAGCGTCCTTTGTAATAGCCGAACGAGATCTCGTCCGTCTCGATGGCGCCATACAGCGTGTCGAAATTGAAGTTCTTGATCTGGTCGCGGTCCACCCCTACCTCTCTCCGCCATTCATGAAACAGGCCGACCCAGTCACTGAATGTCCCGATTTTTTGTATCTTTCCAGGCATGATTGCTCCAGTAGCAAATGGCAATTAGCAATTAGTCCCTCATCGTTTATTGATGAGAAGAGACATGATTTCCTCCAGCCAACAAGGCTGAAGTGATTTTGCTAATTGCCAATTGCTAATTGCCATTTGCTTTTTATAAATTCATCCACACGGTCTTCAGTTCCGTGTAATGCTCAATCGCGTGCATTCCCAGCTCGCGGCCAAATCCTGATTGCTTATAGCCACCGAACGGCAGCGCAGCATCCATCAGGCCGTACGTATTGATCCACACCGTGCCCGCCTTCAACCGCCGTGAAAGCTGATGCGCCTTCTTGATGTCGTTGGTCCAGATCGCCGCAGCCAGCCCGTAAATGCTCTTGTTGGCAAGCTCCGCCACCTGATCGAGATCGTCGAACGTGAGCGTCGCCAGCACCGGCCCGAAGATTTCCTCCTGGGCAATGGTCATCTCATTCTTCACGCCACCAAAAACCGTCGGCTCGATAAAGTAACCGTGGTCACCGTTCACGGATGCCCGCTTGCCGCCCGCCAGCACCGTTGCGCCTTCCTTCTTGCCCGATTCGATGTAGCCCAGCACGGTCTGCATCTGTTTTTCGCTGACGATGGCCCCGAGCCGTGTCTTGGGATCGAGCGGGTCGCCCAGCTTGATCTTCTTGGTGTACTCGATCAGCTTGCTGGTGAACTCGTCCTCCACCTTTTTTTCCACGAACAGCCGCGAACCGGCGCAGCAGACCTCGCCCTTGCCATAGAAGATTCCATTCACCGCCCCTTTGACTGCGGCATCCATGTTGGAATCCGAGAAGACGATGTTCGGAGACTTGCCGCCTAACTCCAGCGTCACGCGCTTGAGTGTCTCGGCGGAAGAACGCATGATTTCTTTGCCCACGGAAGTTGAGCCGGTAAAGGCGATCTTATCCACTCCGGGATGCTTCACCAGCGCAGCTCCGGTTTCCGGACCACCTGTAACAATGTTGAGGACACCCGCGGGCAATCCGGCTTCGAGGCAGAGTTCGCCGAAGCGCAGCGCCGTCAGCGGAGTCTGTTCCGCAGGCTTGAGAACTACGGTGTTGCCACAGGCCAGCGCCGGCCCCAGCTTCCAGCTCGCCAGCAACAGCGGGAAATTCCATGCCACGATTGCGCCCACCACTCCCACCGGATCACGGAGCGTATAGGTAAATGCATTGTTGAAGGTGTTGACCGTCTCGCCGTGAATCTTCGTGGCCCATCCGGCGTAGTAGCGGAAGACATCGGCGACCATCGGCATATCCACGTAGCGGGACTCGAAGATCGGCTTGCCGTTGTCGAGCGTTTCCAGCTCTGCCAGTTCGTCGATGTTCTTTTCCAGCAGATCGGCAATTCGCCACAGCACCTTGCCGCGCTCGCTGGCGGACATCTTGCGCCACGGTCCGCCCGCATCGTCGAATGCCTTGCGCGCGGCCGAGACCGCCTGGTCCACATCGCGCTCGGAAGCTTCCGCGATATGCGTTAGCACCTCTCCCGTAGCGGGATTGATGGTGTCAAACCCATGCCCGGAACCTTCCACCCACTGACCGTTGATCAGCAGTTTTCCCGGCCCGACTTTTGCTTTGGTTGCTGCAAGCATAATTAGCCTCTAGCTGCTAGCTACTCGCGGCTAGCTCTTTGTAATCCCGAGCGGAGCAAGGGATCCCTTCTCTCTCTTAAACTCCGGAACAGAGAGCGATCGGACCTCCCCTCCCTTTGCTCGAAAAGAAGTTAGCGGTCCTTTCGATTTACGTTCTGGCACTAGTACTACTGGCTAGTAGCTAGCAGCTATTTCGCCGTAAACGTCGCCGGCCTCTTCTCCACGTAAGCGCTCAAGCCTTCTTTGGCGTCTTCGCTTGAGAACAGGCGCTGTTGCAGCTCACGCTCAACTGCAAGCGCCGACTCCAGCGGAATCTCCCAGCCCGTCTGCACTGAGCGCTTGATGTTACCCACGGCCTTGGCCGCCTTGTTGGGCGGCGTAAACTGGCGCGCGTACTCCATCACGTTTTCTTTGAAGTTCTCGCGTTCGTAAATATCGTTGATGATGCCGAGCTCCTTCGCCTCTTCAAAGGTGAAGGTGTTTCCCGTCACCATCAGTTCGATGGCCTTGCTCTTGCCGACCAGCCGGCTCAAACGCTGCGTTCCGCCTGTTCCCGGGAGCACGCCAAGGTTGATTTCCGGCAGGCCGATCTTGCCTGAATCGCACCGCGCAATCCGGATATCGCAGGCCATCGCGATCTCCAGCCCGCCACCGACGCAATGCCCGTTAATGGCCGCGATCACCAGCTTCGGTGTTTGCTCCAGCCGTAGCAGTGTTTCGTTGGCGTGCAGGCAAAAGTAGTACTTGAACGTGGGGTCCACCGTGGCGAGCATCCGGATGTTCGCGCCGGCGGAAAAGAATTTATCGCCCGCGCCAGTGAGCAGCAGCACGTAAACATCGTTGTCCATACGTGCGCGCAGGATGCATTCGTCGAGCTGCCGGTTCATCTCATAGGTATAAGTATTCGCCGGCGGATCGTTGAGTTCGATCACCGCCACGCCATCTTCCACACGATAGTTCACCAGAGTGCTGGTTTCGGTTGCTGTGGTCGTCGCCATGTCCCTAGCTCCTTTTGAAAATGCCTAAGATTTTGCTCTCTTTTTCCGTTTCTGATTGCTCTGGCTGAGCAGCCCGCATAGAAACATGTCGCCCATCTGTTCCGCGAGTTGCTTTGCGCCCGCGTCCACGCGCGGGTTATGCCAGGTATAAATCCAATTGATCATGCCG
>DATEGH010000137.1:0-11756 GCA_035280185.1 Terriglobales bacterium | reverse complement strand
AGATCATCAGCGCCACCAAGGATTACGCCACGAGGCTGGGGCACTGCCCAACGCACACCGAACTTAAACAAGAGCTTGATTTGAAAACGCCAGAAGTCAGAAGAGTTTTCGGAAGTTACCTGAAGCTTCTACGCCTCTGCGGGCTCAAACCTCCGGACGCGGTGAGGACATTGCCCATGAAAGAGCTTTTCGTGGACTGGGCGGAGGTGACGCGGAAGCTCGGGAAGATTCCGAGCTTGAGTGAGTATGGGCGGCACAGCCAGTTCAGCCGCCTGCCACTCATTATGCGCTTTGGAGCATGGCGCAGGGTTCCGGCAGGCCTGCTGATGTTCGCCGAAAAGAGCCCGGTGGCGCAGGGATGGAACGATGTTCTGGAAATGGCAAAGGCGCACGTGGAAGGGCAGAACTCTTCGCGAAATAAGCAGGGACGGAATAGTGCCGGGACGCCTTTGCCGGGAGTCATCGAGGGCCGACCACAATATGGCGAACCGATGTTTCAACTGCCGATGTTGAGCGTACCCACCAGTGAATCGGCGGTGCTGATCTTGTTTGGAGCTCTGGCGTGGGAGCTGGGCTTTTCAATATTGCAATCACAGGCGCAGTTTCCCGACTGCCATGCTCTGCGCCGCATGAGCGCAGACCGGTGGCAGCTCACGAGCATCGAGTTCGAGCTTGTAAGCCGGAATTTCCAAATACACCGGCACGATCCTACGAAGTGCGATCTGATTGTGTGCTGGGAGCACAACTGGCCAGGATGCCCTCTGGAAGTGCTGGAACTGAAGACGATATTGCTTGAGAAGGGAATTGCGCTGTGGCAAAAGAGAGAGCGATTGCCGAGGGCAGAGCGGGAGACGCCGGCGACAAACGCGAACAAGAGCGAGGAAGATGTGGCTGGAGGTGAGAACTCTCCTACCACGGATGAACTCGGATGAACGAGACATAATTGACATGTGATGCACATGAAAGTATGCTCATCACATGTCAAAGATGATCCAGCTTCGCAACGTTCCTGATGCCCTGCACCGGAGTCTGAAGGCGCGGGCGGCCATGTCCGGCATGTCACTTTCGGACTATCTGTTGCGGGAAATCAAAGAAATCGCGGAGAGGCCGACGCTTGCAGAATTGCGAGAGCGCCTGCATCGACGCAAACCCGTTTCGAGGCAGATCGACACCGCTCGTCTGCTGCGAGAAGAGCGCGAGGCGAGATGATCGTGCTGGATGCCTCGGCCGCAGTAGACTGGCTTCTTCAGACACCGGCGGGACGGCGCATCGACGATCGTATCTACTCCAACAACGCCGCCCTGCATGCGCCACATCTCCTCGATCTTGAAGTGGCGCAGGTATTACGACGCCTTGCGCATCAGGGAGCGGTCCCATCACAGCGCGCTGACGAGGCCTTTCGTGATCTGCAGGACCTCCGCATCCATCGGTATCCTCATTTCGTGCTGCTGCCTCGGATTTGGGAACTGCGTCATAACTTTTCTGCGTACGACGCCGCTTACATCGTGCTTGCCGAAACGCTGGGGGCAGCCTTGCTAACCCGAGATCGTCGCCTCGCTTCCACCGTGTACCATGCAGCAACCGTCGAGGTGTTTTGATCTGGCGGAGTCGGGCGCCAGCTTTCCATCGGCACATGCACCGCAGCACGTAACATCTTGCTCACAAATCACTCGATCTTATTTGTGGCGATGGGCATGGCTGTTGAGATTAAAGGAATTAATTGGCTTCTCATGACAATCCGATTCCGGTCGGGAGAATGTAAGCTATATTGAAGGGTTAAGTATGCGGCGGCTGGCTTCAATTTTGGCCATGATGGCGATGCTGATGTCGCTGTTCTCGCCGTTGCTGGCGCAGGCGCAGGGCGCGGACGTGAGCCATCCCATGGTTTGCCATCGAGCCGCCGGTCAGACGGCTCACACGGCAGCCAAGCACCATCATTGTGCGATGACCGCTGAATCAGCTCCGGAGCCGTCTTCGGGTGAGCCATCCATAAAAGCGGGTAAAGATTTGCCGCAATGTCCCATGGATTGCTGCATGCAAAGCCATCCGCAGAACGGGACAGCGCTTTCTTCCAATCCCAAAGTTCCACCTTTGGCGGTGACGGAAACGGTCCGGCAGGTTGCTTCTGTCACGTTCGTCAGCGCAGGTTTCTCCTCCCACACAGACCGCGGTCCTCCCGCGGCGTAGTTCGCTTCGCGGCCGTCCCATCGACTTGTCATCCTGAGCGAAGCCGAAGGAGAGAAGCGACTGAGGCGGAGTCGAAGGATCCCTACGATCTCCAGGTTGGCAATCCCGCATTAGGGAGTTTCAACCATGATTGCAAGGCTGGGTTCCTCGTAGAAACTCCCTGAATCAATCTCGTGAAGCACACATGTTCGGGGTCCTTCGACTCGCGCTTAGTCTCCCGCTTCGCGGAATCCCGCGCGCTCGCTCAGGATGACAGCATTTGAGGAGTATCGAGAAATTTGTCTGGAGATTTTTGGGAGAGACAGCAATGATAAAGAGATTATTTCGATTCATCAGCGTGCTGGCGCTGTTTGCGCCGGCGCCGATGTTTGCTTCAGCGTTCGGAGCGGTGAAGGCCATTGTGCATGATCCGCAGCACCGCCCAATTCAGGGAGCGAAAGTTGTGGTTGAGAGCCGCACTTCACAGCTCCAGTTGAGCGGCGCAACCGACGATGAGGGAATTGCCACGGTGATGAAAGTTCCTGTGGGCGATTACGACATCACAGTCACGGCTCCGGGACTCGAAGCCCAGCCGCAATCAGTGACCGTGACTTCTGACAACGTGCAGGAACTGCATTTCGCCATGGCAATTGCGGAGCGCGAGGAGACGGTGGAAGTCACGGCCGAGCCGCAGATCGTAAATCCCACTTCTTCGACATCCGAGACGGTGGTCAGCCGCAATGAGATCGCGCGCACGCCGGGGTCGGACCGGACGAACTCCATGTCGATGATCACGAATTATGTTCCCGGAGCAGCGGTAGTGCACGATCAACTGCACGTTCGCGGAGGACACCAGGTGACCTGGGCGATCGATGGCGTTCCGGTGCCGAACACCAACATCGCCAGCAATGTGGGGCCGCAGTTTGATCCCAAAGACGTTGATTATCTGGAAGTGGAACGCGGCAGCTTCACCGCCGAATCGGGCGACCGCACTTATGGCGTGTTCAACGTTTCGCCGCGCACGGGGTTTGAGCGTTCGCGCGAGGGCGAGCTGGTGATGAGCCTGGGAAACTTCAACACCACGGACGACCAGATCAGCTTTGGCGATCACAATGACCGGTCGGCCTACTACGTGAGCCTGAATGGCAACCGCAGCGACCACGGGCTGGAGACACCTACCCCCGCCAATCTGCATGACCAATCGGCCGGTGGAGGAGGGTTTACATCACTGATCCTGAACGCCACTCCGAACGACCAGCTTCGCTTTGTAGGTTCGGCGCGCACCGACTATTTCCAGGCGCCGAACGATCCGGATCAGCAGGCGCTTGGGATCCGCGACCGCGATCGCGAGCAGGATGTCTTCGGCAACTTCTCCTGGGTACACACCATGGGACCGGGAATGCTGTTCACTCTGGCGCCGTCGTTCCATTTCAACCGCGCGGCTTTTGAAGGGCTGGGCGATGAAGCTGACCGCATTGTGACTACGGACAATCGCGCTTCTTCTTACTTCGGGGGCGAAGCCACTCTGGGCGTGGTGAAGGGCCGGCACAACGCGCAGGTGGGCGCCTACGGATTTTTCCAGCACGACAACACGCTGATTCGTCTGCTGGGAAACAGCGTAGATGAGACAACATTGCCGCCGACGATCACTCCTGTGGACGTTGGTCCGGCGCGAAAGAAGGCGGACGGGCAGTTGGAAGCCTTCTGGGTGCAGGACCAGTACAAGGCGGCATCGTGGCTGTCGTTGAATGCGGGCGTGCGGGTGACGCACTTTTCCGGACTGGTGGATGAGACGGTGGGCAGTCCTCGGGTGGGCGCCGCCATTGATGTTCCCAAACTGCACTGGGTTTTGCGCGCGGCCTACAGTAGGTACTATCAGGCGCCGCCGCTGGACACGGTTTCACCTGACATCTTCACCGCAATCGATCCGCTCTCCGGCTTTCTGCCGCTGCGGGGAGAACGCGACGAGCAGCACGAATTCGGCATCACGATTCCCGTGCGCGGCTGGGCGTTTGATTTTGACCAGTTCCGCACGGGCGCTCACAACTTCTTTGATCACGATGCCATCGGCAACTCGAATTTGTTCATTCCGCTGACCATCGAAGCGGTGCGGATTGTGGGATACGAAGCCACGATGCGCTCTCCCAAACTGTTCAAGAACCTTGATCTGCACCTGGCGTACTCGCACCAGTCGGTGGAGGGCTCAGGAGGAGTCACCGGTGGCCTGACCGATTTCAGCCCGACTCCGGAAGGATTTTTCTTCCTCGATCATGATCAGCGCAATACCTTGAGCACCGGATTTACGGCGACGTTGCCGTACAAAGCATGGCTTTCGGGGAACTTGTCGTACGGTTCGGGGTTCTTAGATGGCGATGGCCCGGGGCACCTACCGGCCTATGGCACAGCGGATGTTTCGGTGGGGCGCAGCTTCGGCGAGAACTGGTCAGCCAAAGTGACGGCGACAAATGTCACCGACCGGCGCTATTTCATTGATCGGAGCAACACGTTCGGCGGCTCGCACGTGAGCGATCCACGGATGGTGGCGGTGCAGGTGAGATACAGGTTTCGGTATTAGCGGTTAGCCGTTAGCTCTTAGCCTTTAGCCCTTAGCTCTTAGCCGTTAGCTCGTAAGCCTTTGGCTTTTGGCTCTTGGCTTTTGGCAGAGGGCGAAGGAATGCATTAACCTGCACACCGTTTTTTTGGTTCCGGAGATCTTATGAATAACAAAAAACCGATTTACCTGCTCTTCGCAATTGTTGTACTTGGAATTAGTTCTCTTCTCGCGGGAGACAAGACTGAGATGGTCCCCACAAAAACCATCATGCAGAACACAAGCAATGCTGCGGAGTTGAGCACGCTGGTTTCGGCGATCAAAGCCGCCGGGCTCGAACAATTGCTGGAAGGGCCGGGGCCATACACGTTATTCGCGCCGAACAATGAGGCATTCAGCGAGCTGCCGAAAGGCACGCTGGAAAACCTGATGAAGCCGGAGAACAAGGCAAAACTGAAAGCCGTACTCGAGATGCATCTTGTGCAAGGCAAGTGGACCACGGCCGATCTCAAGAAAAAGATCGAAGAAGGGAAGGGAATGGCCGAACTGACCTGCATGACGGGCGAAAAGCTGCATATTGCCGACCACGGCGGCCGTATGCTGATGGTGAAAGATAACGACGATGACATTGGCATGTTTCTGGTCTCCGACCAGTTGCAGTCAAACGGGGTGGTCCACGTGATCGATAATGTGCTGAGCCCGAAGGAGTGAAGAAAACCTCGCCGCAGATTACGCTGATGTACGCTGATCAAGAAGGATTTGGTAATTAGTAATTTGGTAATTGGGTAATTGATGATCGCGGGTCTAACGCTACGGCGGGGCAGACCTCATCTCGCGTGATCGCATGAGCGCAAATCTCTTACCGGATTCAACGCGGATTAGGTAAGAGCGATTTCTGAAGGTTGAGTTGGCCTAGATTGGTTTATTTTTTTCGCTGGACGAGAAAGAGCGCCAGCTCCTTCAAGGTATCGGCTCGGGAACCGAATGAGTCGAGCGCTTCGCAGGCGGAGGCAACCAGCGCGTCGGCTTTGCGCAGCGATTCGTCAATCCCGAACAGGGCGGGGTAGGTGGCTTTTTCTGACGCTGTATCTTTGCCCGCCGTCTTGCCGAGCTGCTCCGAGGATTGGGTCACATCCAGAACATCGTCCACGATCTGGAAGGCCAGCCCGATGGACCTGCCAAAATCGCGCAGTCGCTGCACTTCGCTGAACGATGCGCCGGCATAGAGCGCGCCTGAAACGATGCTGGCGGTGATGAGCGCGCCGGTCTTGGAGCGATGGATGTATTCGAGCGTTGCGGCGTCGGGCTTCTGGCGCTCGGCTTCCAGGTCTTTGACCTGGCCGCCAATCATCCCTTCCACGGTGCCGGTTCCACGCGCGATTTCTTCGATGATCTTGACGCTCGCTTCTGCGGAGCACTTCAGCCTTGCGAGTATTTCGTAAGTCTGCGTCTGCAGCGCGTCGCCGGCGAGGATGGCGATGGCTTCTCCGTAGACCACGTGGCAGGTCGGCTTTCCGCGACGGAGGTCATCATTATCGAGGGCCGGCAGATCGTCATGAATGAGCGAGTAGGTGTGCAGCATTTCCAGCGCGCTGCCCAGTTCTTCGATTCCTCCCGGCAGAGTTCCTGCGATCATCCGCGCAGCTTCCATGCACAGGATAGGACGAAGGCGCTTCCCGCCGGCAAAAACACTATGCCGCATCGCACGGTGAATGGATTCCGGACGCTGATCTGGCCCGGGCAGCAGCCGTTCCAATGCTTGGTCGGTGCGCTGCTGGCCTTCCTGAAGGAGTTTCTGAAGCATGAATAATGAAGTTGAGTATAGATCATCGGGAGATCGGGTCATTGGAGATCGGGTCATCTGGTGATCGGGTGATCGGGTGATCGCCGTCATCGCGCGTGATCGCCGTGATCGGAAAAGCTATACCGCGGAGGAGTGGATCAAGAAAAACCGCTAAATTGACCTTGAGAATTGGGAAGTACTGTTGGTAGTTAATAACCGAAGGAACATTAAAAAAGGGAGCGTCTTGCGACGCTCCCTTCTGCTTTGGACGGGAGGAGCTACATGCAGAGCCTTTAAGCCGCGTGGGCGTGGGACAAAACGCGAGTCTGGCTGGCGGCCAGAACGATGGCGCGAACGTCGGAAGTGAAGCAGCAGTCGTCGGCGCCGGCGGCCAGCGCTTCAGTCCACATCTTTTCATCGGCAAGACGATGGGTGCAGACCAGGGTGGTGGCGGGGAACTCGCGCCGGAGTTCGCGAATCTTGTTGAGATCCGCCATCTCAAGGTCTACCACGGCAGCATCGGCGCGGTGCCGCGGAATGGCGCGCCACAGTTCGTCAACGTTGCCGGCGAGATTCACCGCGCGAAAATGGTTGTAGAGAGATTTGGCCAGCGACTCGGCCGATTTCACGTTGCTTTGCGCAACCACAACACTCAGCGGTTTCATTGGACTTTCCTTCGAGGGTCCCGGAAGAAGAAAGAAACCGAGCTGCAGGAACACCCTGCAGGTAACAGGTAAAGGACTTAGCGCTTTGCCGCCGAGGCGTCGAACGGCTCCGGCTGCATTTTTCCGTTCTGTCTGAGAAGAATCTCGACCTTGCCTTCAGCTTCCTCCAACTCTTTTCGGCAGGAAGAGGAGAGCTGCATTCCTTCTTCAAAAAGTTTCAGCGCCTGCTCGAGCGGCACATTGCCTTTCTCGAGTTCGTCTACAATTTTTTCCAACCGTTGCAGGCACTCTTCAAATTTAGGCACCGTGCCGAAACTCCATTTGAGCTCATTTTACCCCCGTATCCGCGTGACATTCTGGATTTTTTTCCACAGCAGCGCGAGGCGTAAATCGGCGTTCTCTTCTAAACGGCTGCCGACGCGGTGATCACACCATCAAGTACCTGAACGGCAGAGGAGTAGCGGCCCAGGGGAGCAGCTACCTGAGCGCCTTGCACCAGGCCGCGGACTTGGCGCAGCATCTCGCGGGCGATCTGGATGCCTTCAGCACGGGCTGCTTCGGCATTGGGTGCGCGGCTGATGCGCTCGATGATGGAATCCGGCACTGAAACTCGCAGCTCGTTCTTCATGAACTCGGCATTGCGAACGCTGGTGAGAGGCCAGATGCCGGCCAGAACCGGAATCCGGCAATGTTCGATCCGTCGGAGGAACTGTTCAAGCAGTCCAATGTCAAATACGGGCTGAGTGACGGCATAGTCCGCGCCAGCTTCAACTTTGTACTCGAAACGCCGGATCTCTTCATCTATATTCACCACGCCCGGATTCGCCCCTACTCCAATGGCGAACGACGTGCCGGTTCCAATCGGATTTCCACCGATATCGAGACCAAAGTTCAAGGAATGGACGATGTTTACCAGGCCGATCGCATCGACATCGAACACTGCAGTAGCATCGGGGTAGCTGCCCATTTTGGGCGGGTCCCCCGTGATGCAAATCAGGTTGCGAATTCCCATGCAGTCGCAACCCAGGAGCTCGGATTGCATGCTGAGCACATTGCGGTCGCGGCAGGTGAAGTGAAGCACCGTCTCGATTTCCGCTTGCTGCTGTACCAGCGTGCAAAGCGCCAGATTGCTCATGCGGGCCGAAGCGCGCGGGCTGTCGGGGATATTGATGGCATCGATCCCGGCGGATTTCAGGAACTTGGCTCCCTCAACTTCCTTGCGGTAATCGAGCCCCTTTGGCGGTACGATCTCCACCAACGTGACAAATTCTCCGGCCGCAATCTTTCTGCCCAAGCCGGAGCGCTGCGCCAGTGGTGGAGGCGTGTTTCTCGACTCTCGCCGGCGGTCTGAGATCACCTGGAAACCCCCGGTCTTGCCTTTGGCATCATTCATCCGAAGCGCGGAATTCATCGCTTTGGTGTGCTCGGGAGTGGTCCCGCAACAGCCTCCGATGAGAGCGACGCCTGCGCTCGCAAACTTCCGGGTATAACTGGCCATGTACTCGGGCGAGCAGAGATAGATATTGCGGCCTTCAATGCTCCTCGGAACGCCGGCGTTGGGCTGCGCCGACAAGGGTCGCGTGGTGATCTGGCGAATTCGCTCGATTGCTTCCAGCATCGCTACAGGCCCCACACTGCAGTTGCAGCCGATCACGTCAGCGCCCCACTCATCCAGTTTGGCCGCGAACGTTTCCGGACTGGCTCCGTCAAGGCAATTGCCATCTTCGTCAATCGTTACCTGCGCGATCACCTGAAGCTGGGGCGCGGCATCTCGCGCTGCCAGAATTGCCTGATGCAGCTCTTCCAGGTAGCCGAACGTTTCCAGCATCAGCAGATCAACTCCGCCTTCGGCCAACGCTTGCACCTGCTCGCGGAAGGAAGCCCGAGCTTCCTCGCGCGCAATCTTGCCCAGCGGCTCAATGCGAATGCCCAGCGGTCCCACCGAGCCGGCCACCAACGCAGATGCAGCTTTCTTGAGATTGAAGGCGTCCGCGGCTTCACGCGCTAGCTGTGCGCCGCGGAGGTTAACGTCCCGCACCTTTTCCGTGAGTCCATGGCCCGCGAGCCGGAAGGAATTGCCGCCAAAGGTATTGGTTTCGATGACCTCAGCGCCGGCGTTCAGATATTCCTGATGGATCTGCCGCACCATATCTGGCTGCGTAAGATTCAGTTCGTCGTAACACTTGTTGATGAAGACACCTTTAGCGTAGAGAAGGGTCCCCATGGCTCCGTCGCACAGAACGGGGCCTTGCTTGAGCCGGCTGAGAAGGTCGAGAGACATGTCCTTTCAGGATACCAGCAACCTTATAAAACGCGCATAACCCGCGCTGTTGCGGCATTCAGTTGCAGGGCGTGGTCTGCTTCAGGGGCCAGGAGGCGTTGATTTATGAAAAACATGCTCTGCTATAATCGAGATTTTCACCGTCACAGTTCAGGGTATTTTTCATTGCGAATGCGAATCAGGCATCTCCTGGGAGTATGCGCCTCCGGCCAGTTGTTATTGCTATTTTTGATCGGATGCGGTTCCTCCTCAGCTCCCAATCCCAACCCAGTGAGTGGAATCAAGAAGCGGGTGTTGCTCGCCAATCAGCAGGGCGTCGTCACAATCATGGATGGGCAACTGGACAAGCTATCAGCCCATTCTGTCGCCGTGAGCGGCCCGAGCAAGATGCTGACGGCCGGCGGGATTACGCTGATTCAGGAAACCACCACCAATCGAGTGACAGTCTTCGACAACACAACCGAGCAGGTCACGTTCACGCCGCCTACCTCCAGTATTCCATTTGATATCGCGCTCAGCCCGGATGGAAAAACTGCGTGGGCTGCGGTCCGAAATCCCGGCTTCGTGCAAGCCATTGATACTGCCACCGGCAATGTGCTGGCGAGCATTCCTGTTCCTAATGCCGTCAGATTGGTGATGAGCCCTCAGGGAACGCGATTGCTGGCATTTTCCGACAATCCGCAGAGCCTCAGTCCTGCAGATTCCTTCTTCCTCATTAACACCGCCAACGCGAGCAATAGCACAACCGCAACTCCCGTAACGGAATCGCCCGGCGATCAACCGTTCACGGCGGTATTCAATGGAAATGACGATCACGCGTTTATTTTGAACTGCGGATCGGAATGCGGCGGAGTCAATCCCGCCGGAAGCGCCACTCCAACCGGTTCGAGCGTCGCCTTGGCTGACTTGACTCTGCCCGCCGTGGGCCAGCGAGTTGCTGTCGCCGGCGCAACTGCGGCACTCTTAAACGGAACGAACCTCTTCGTTGCGGGTACGCCGGCAACTCCTCCGGCGGGCTTCACCTGTCCTGCGGTGCCCGGAACCTGCGGCACATTGCAAACCATTAACACAAGCTCGCTTGCCCCTTCAGCCCCTGTTGCAATTACAGACGGGCTCCACGGTCCCATGGCTCTCACGAGCAATAACCAACTCTATGTTGGCGCGGCGAACTGCACGACTCAATCGGCGGGGGCGGGCCTGGTGAGAGGCTGCCTTTCCATCGTGGACGCCGGCAGTTCCACAGCGAGCTTTCCCGCAGAATCAGGTTTCCGCCAGAACTTTGATGTCACCGGGCTTCAGCCGATTTCCGGACGCAACGTGATCTACGTGGTGCAGGGAGACGAACTCGATTTCTTTGACATCACTACAGGCGCTGTCTCCACCACAATTACGCCGATAGACGTCGTCGGCAAAGCCAGTGATGTCTTGCAGATTGATCCGTAGCAGTCTCTCGTAATTTCATCACTGCACAGGCCCGGGCTGTTTGATATTCCTCGCGTCCGCGGCTTGGCTCTGCTGCTGGATGAAATTAATAATTGCCTCCGTCTGCTCCGAGTCCAGCCGCAGATTCGGCATTTGTACCTTCTGATATTTTGCAAACAACTGAGTCGCGAGCGGGTCATTTTGCGCCAGCAGCTTGTCCGGCATGGCGATGAAGCGCGCCAGCCACTCGTGGTCCCGTTGGTTGGTAATCCCTAACAGGTCTGGCCCGATTTTCGTGCCGTGTCCGATGGTGTGGCAGGCCGCGCAACGCGTATTGAAGAGATAAGGCCCGGTTTTCAGGTCCAGGGCTTTGGCCTCAGTGTAGGACGGCGTTGCAGTCGGCGGCGCCGTTCTGTAGTTATCCATGAACTGGCTGATGGTTGAGGCGAGAAAAGTCGGATCATCCAGAGCCGAGTTGTTCATCCACAGGCCGGCGGGCTCATTGCCCAGCAGCAGCGTGGGAGTGTGGCCGTCGCGATTCGATGCGTTGGGATCGGAGTACAAGCCGAGCTTCCGGCTCAGCAGATCGATGTCATCTCTCTTGCCGGTAAGAAACAGCCAGCCGGGCCCGGCGTGATATTTCGCTGCATAGGCCTTCAGTACCTCCGGCGTGTCGCGCTTGGGATCGAGCGTGATGGAGTAGAAGAAAATATCTTTGCCCACGCGATCGCCAAGCGTCTTCTGTACCTGGGCGAGGCGCGCGGTTTCCAACGGACACGAATCCACGCAATGTGTGTAGATCATGTCGATGGCTACCAGCTTGCCTTTGAGCAGGTCCTCGTAAAAATGGACGGTTTGGCCGTCTTGAGTGACCAATGGAACATTCGG
>DATEGH010000136.1:0-12022 GCA_035280185.1 Terriglobales bacterium | reverse complement strand
ATACCGTGCCCTACGCACCGCTCCCCGCCTTCAATTTGGAAGAGAGCCTGGCCGAGGCTTACAAGCAACGGCCGGAGTATCTTGCGGGACAGTCACGCGTTCGGTCAGCCGAATTGGCAGTGAAAGCAGCGCAGGGTGAAGCGCTTCCGTCGATTCAAGTGGCAGGCGACTTTGGGGGTCTGGGAAAGACGTTTGGCGGCCTGGAGAATACCTACACGCTCTCTGCCGGGCTTCGCATTCCGGTATTTCAAGGTGGAAAGGTGCGTGCCGACGTGGCAGCAGCGGAGGCCAACTTACGCCAGGCCCGTTTGCAACTTGATGACCTTCACAACCGGGTGGAGCTTGAAGTCCGCTCCGCACTGCTGGACGTTCAGACGTCCGATGATGAGGTGAAAGTGGCGCAGCAGTCGATTGGCCTGGCCTCACAACAGCTAAAGGAATCACAAGATCGCTATTCCGCCGGCGTCTCCGGAAGCCTTGAAGTAGTGCAGTCGCAGGAAGCGGTGGCGCTGGCAAACGAAACTTATATTCAAGCCCTCTATCTCAACAATGTTGCCAAGCTCACCCTGGCGCGTGCACTGGGCGTAGCTGAGCAAAGGACACGAGCGTTCTTGGGAGGGAAATAAGGTGGCGGAACCATTGAAATCATCCACAACGTACGAAGAAGAGATCAAGCAGCCTCGTCCGGTGCAGGACCACGATGAAGACCTCCCCTCGCCGCGCCGCTCCTTGCGGGACCGCCGCGCCGGGTTTTTCCGCGCGCATCCCCGCGCCAAGTGGGGAATTGCGCTTGTGGCGCTGGTGTTGATTGCTGCAGGAATTTTCGTTTGGCATTACTACTCGGTCCGGGAATCCACCGACGACGCCCAGATTGATGGCCATATCGACCCTATCAGCGCCCGCGTTGCGGGCACGGTTTTGAAGGTTTACTACGACGATAATCAGCAAGTGAAGGCGGGCGATTTATTGGTGGAACTTGATCCCAAGGATTACCAGGTTGCTGTGGAACGCGCGAAAGCTGACCTGGCCAATGCTGAAGCGAATGCTGCGGCAGCGCAAGTGGGAGTTCCACTTACGACAACCACCAGTTCCAGCCAACTCGCCGCGGCGGATGCGGCCGTCAATGCGGCCGATAGGGAAGTCGAGTCCGCTCGCGCGCGCGTACAGGAGGCGCAAGCAAACTACATCAAAGCTGCCGACGATCTGAAGCGTATGGAGCAGCTAGTCCAGAAAGATGAGATTTCACGCCAGCAATACGACGCCAGCGTGGCTGCTGCGACTGCTTCCAAAGCCACGCTTGAAGCGTCCAGAGCGGCCGTCGCGACAGCCCAAGGGCGAGCGGCGCAGGCTCGCGCGCAAGCTGACGCAGCACACACTGTGCCGGAACAGATCAAAGTAACACGCGCCAAATCGGAAGCAGCCGCGGCTGAAGTCGAGCGCGACAAAGCTGCGCTGGCGCAGGCTGAGTTGAACCTGCAATACACGAAAGTAAGAGCGCCCGTTGACGGTATCTTGAGCAAACGCAGCGTAGAGCCAGGGCAGGTGGTTCAGGCAGGCCAGCCTCTGTTTGCCATTGTCAACCTGGATGACATTTGGGTGACCGCCAACTTCAAAGAAACTCAGCTCAGAAGTATGCACGTTGATCAGGAGGTGGAAATCAGCGTGGATGCTTACGGCAAGGACTACAAAGGGACGGTTGAATCCATCGGTGGGGCAACTGGCGCCCGCTTCAGCCTGCTGCCGCCGGAGAATGCCACGGGAAATTACGTGAAGGTAGTACAGCGAATCCCTGTTCGCATCCGCATCAACAAAGGCCAGGACCCGAACCACACGCTGCGACCCGGTATGTCCGTAGTGCCGACGGTCTTCCTGAAATAGGACCCGAGCATGCCTGAAGCAGTGGAACAGACGGCGATCAATCCCTGGATTGTCGCGATTTCCGTGATGCTCGGCACCTTCATGGAGGTGCTGGACACCACGGTTGTCAACGTTTCTCTCCCGCATATCGCAGGAAGTCTTTCCGCTACTCCCGACGAAGCTACCTGGGTGCTTACTTCCTACCTCGTCTCGAATGCCATTGTGCTTCCGCTCACGGGATGGCTGGCGAACTACTTTGGACGACGCAATTTGCTGCTGATGTCAGTGGCCGGCTTTACGGCTTTCTCGTTCCTTTGCGGTATTGCTCCCACGCTTCCGGCGCTGATTCTTTTTCGCGTACTCCAGGGCGCAACGGGCGGCGGCCTTCAGCCGCTTTCGCAGGCGATTCTGATGGAATCCTTCCCGCCGGAGCAGCGTGGAAAAGCGATGGCATTCTGGGCGCTGGGCATTGTTGTAGCGCCCATGCTGGGACCGGTGCTCGGCGGCTGGATTACCGACAGTTATAGCTGGCGCTGGCTGTTCTACATCAACATTCCGGTAGGAATCGCCGCGGTCAGCATGGTGCTGCTCTTCATCCACGACCCGCCATATATCCGGCGTGGCGAAGGCCGCATTGATTACTGGGGCATCGGCTTTCTGGCCCTCGGAATCGGTTGCCTTCAGGTGATGCTGGACAAAGGCCAGGAAGAAGACTGGTTCGGCTCGCATTTCATTCTGTGGCTGTTTGTGTTCTGCATTGTGGGATTGCTCTTCTTTGTCATCCGCGAACTGGTGACGCGCAATCCCGTGGTACACCTCTCCGTTTTCAAGAATGGGACTTACAGCACTGGAGTGTTTCTGATGACCGTGCTGGGCTTTGTGCTGTATGGAAGCACCGTGCTCATCCCGCTCTGGCTGCAAACACTCATGGGCTATTCGGCGCTTGAGGCCGGGATCGCCATGCTGCCGAGAGGCCTGGGTTCGTTCATTTTTATGCCGATTGTCGGAATTCTCATGGGCAAGGTTGAGCCTCGCAAGTTGCTGGGGGCCGGCCTGCTCGCCGCCGGATACAGCTTGTACGCGCTCTCACGGCTCAACCTGAATGCCGGATATTGGGACATCTTCTGGCCTCAACTCATCCAGGGAATGTCGATGGGCCTGCTTTTCGTGCCGCTCACCACGATCACCAATGATCCGATCCCTAAAGAGGAAATGGGCAACGCGACCAGCCTCTTCAACCTGATGCGCAACATCGGGGCGAGTATCGGAATCGCCAGCGTGGTTACGATTACGGCGCGCCACAACCAGGCGCATGCGAACGATCTGGCGGGGAATATCAACGCTTTCAGCCAGACAACTCAGGCAATGCTGCAGTCCATGATTCACGCGCTAATGGCCGGCGGCATGGATGCCGCCACCGCCACAAAACAGGCTTACGCGGCCTTGTTTGGGATGGTGCAGCGCCAGGCTGCGATGATGTCATATCTCGATGCGTTCTTCCTGCTTGCCGTGATGTTTATCGCGAGCCTGCCGTTGATTTTTCTGATGAAGAAGCCGACCAAGCAGGGCGGCGGCCCTGGCATGGCGCACTAGCGCGAACGGGACAAGCCGGCAGATATCGCAGGAACGCATTTTGCTCCGGCATCACTCAACGAGACGATCAGGTCTTCGATGTGGCGGTGCGAGGTCAGATAGCTGATAATCATCGCGCGAATCACGGGTCTTCCATTCACGCGAGTCGTGGAAATCCAGCGGCGGCCATCCTTCGTGACCTCGTGCACAACTGCCTCGTTCGCGGCCCGGACCTGCTCCTCGCTTGCTCCAGGCAGTTTCACCCTCAAGTTCACAATCGGCAGCACTTGAGGAGTGGCGAGTTCAAAGATCTCGGATTTGGCTACCCAGTCGGCGAGGGAGGATGCCAACTTGAGTTGGCGATCAATCAGCTCTTCATAAGCCCTTCTGCCGTGCACGCGCAGGGTGAGCCAGAGCTTGAGCGAGTTCATCCGGCGCGACCATTGTGCGCTCACCTGGAAGTTGTCAAGGATGGGCGAAACCGTGGCAGCTTTCGGCATGTAAGGCGTGCTCACTCCAAAAGTTTGTTGCAGCATCTCCGGGTGCGAAGTCAAAATCACGCCGGCGGCAAAAGGCATGGCCAGCCACTTGTGAGGGTCAATAGTGATCGAGTCTGCTAACTCGATCCCGCGCACCAGATCACGGTGCTGTTTGGAGAAGATGGCGGCTGCGCCGTAAGCGCCATCCACATGCAGCCATAATCCGTGCCGCTGGCAGATTTCGGCCAGAGCAGGAAGATCATCAATCGCCCCTGAGTTTGTGGTCCCAGCGGTTGCAACCACACAGAACGGCGCGAAGCCTGCATTCTGGTCTGCGGCAATTTGGGCTTCGAGCGTTGGCGCATCGAGCTGAACGCGTTCGTTCACCGGAATTCTTCGCACAGCTTTGCGGCCAATCCCGAGCAGCCCGGCGGACTTATCAAGCGAGTGATGCGACTCGGCAGAAGCATAGAGCACCGGGCGGGCTCCCGTTGAGGCGATACCATCATCGAGAGCGGCAGGGAAGTGCGCCGCCAGAGCCATGGCGATGCCGCTGAAATTCGCTTCGTTGCCGCCGGTGGTGAAAGTGCCGTCAAAGGGGCGTTGCCAGCGAACCAGCTCACCAATCCAGCGCACCGTCTCTTTTTCGATCTTTGAAGCAAGCTGCGAGCGCGCCAGGCTCGCGAGTTGGGGGTTGAGCGCTGCCACCAGAGCTTCCGCCAAGACAGCCATATAAGTCGGAGTGGGATTCATCAAACCGAAATAGTTGGCGCTCGGCACGTGGAAACCTTTATCAATCAGTTCCGAGCAGAGATCGTCCAGCACCTCTGCGGCATCTTCACCGATTTCGGGCAGATTGTCATGAAGATTGTCAAACGTTCGCAGTTCCAGCGGAAGCTGGACGGAGCGGTTGGACAGGCTGGAGAAATATTCGTCAATGCGGTCAATCAGCTTGTAACCGAGGCGGCGGCGGGAGGAGGAATCGAAGTCAAATGACATGAGATTTTAGATTTCAAATTTCAAATTTGAAATTATAAATTTTCAAATTTTCGGAATTCACGTATTGAGACTCTTTACTTCTTCTCAACAGGAGATGGCTCTTCCTGCACCAGTTCCTGCACCGGTTGAGGTCGAAGCAGCGGAAACAGAATTACATCGCGGATGGATTTCGATCCAGTGAGCAGCATGGTAAGGCGGTCAATGCCGATGCCTTCTCCTCCGGTCGGCGGCAGTCCGTAAGAGAGCGCGCGGATGTAATCTTCATCCATGGCGTGGGCTTCCTCGTCGCCACGTTCTTTCTCGCGCAACTGCTGTTCGAAACGGCGGCGCTGCTCTTCAGGATCGTTCAGCTCGCTGAAAGCGTTTCCGATCTCCAAACCGCCGACGAAAACTTCAAACCGCTCCACCCAATCCGGCTCTTCGCGCTTGTTCTTGGAAAGCGGCGAGATGGCGACAGGGAAATCGTAGAGGATTGTTGGCTGGATCAAGTGCTCTTCCGCAACAGCCTCGAACAGCGCAGCAATCGTCTTGCCGGCAGGATCATTGGGATCATAGGGCATGTGTGGCGTGTGCTTGGCGTTGAGGCGCCGGACCAGCTTATCCACGGATTCGCGTGAAGCGAAATCTTCCATCGCGGGAGCAGGAGCGGCCTCTTGAGGCCAGTATTGGATGATGGCCTCACGCATAGAGAGCCGCTGCCAGTCGGCGAAGTCAATCTCATGCCCGTTGTAGGTCGATCTCGTAGTGCCATTCACATCCAGTGCCGCCTGCGCCAGCAGGTCTTCAGTGAGCTGCATCATATCTTTGTAATCCGCACAGGCCTGGTAGAACTCGAGCATGGTGAACTCAGGGTTGTGCTGGGTCGAGATGCCCTCGTTGCGGAAGTTACGATTGATTTCATAGACGCGTTCCAGGCCGCCAACCACCAGGCGTTTCAGGTAGAGTTCGGGCGCGATGCGCAGATAAAGATCGATATCAAGCGTGTTGTGATGCGTAGTGAATGGCCTGGCCGCGGCGCCGCCGGCGATCGGCTGCATCATCGGCGTTTCTACCTCAACGTAGCCGCGGGCATCGAAAAACCTGCGGATGGACTGCACCAGCTTCGCCCGCTTGACGAAGACCTCGCGCACCTCCTGGTTCATGATCAGGTCCACATAGCGCTGGCGATAACGAAGCTCCACGTCCTGAAGGCCGTGCCACTTTTCGGGAAGGGGCAACAGGTCCTTGCTGAGGAACGTGATCTCCTCAACATGGACCGTGAGCTCCCCGGTCCTGGTACGGAATAAAAATCCGCTTACTCCGATGTGGTCGCCGAGATCGAGCAGCTTGTACAGTGCGAAACCTTTTTCGCCGACGTCATCTTTCTTGGCATAGATCTGTAATCTTGCGCCTCCCTGCTGCAGATGAGCGAACCCGGCTTTTCCCATCAACCGCAATGCCGTGATACGGCCGGCAATTTTCACTGAAATCTTGTTACACGCCAGTTCGCCGGCATCCTTTGAACTATATTCCGCCACGATCTGGGGTATCGTATGAGTAAAGCCAAACTTGTGCGGGTAGGCTTGCTGGCCCAGGGCCTCAATCTCGCTCAGTTTCTGCCGGCGCAGTTCGTAAATTTTCTGTTCCAGGGACACGGTGAGCTCTGTTCCGAAGGTGTAAACCTTGGATTATAAATGACTGCTTTTCGGCACATGCGAATCCTATAGAATTGGCTCGACGCTCCCCGGTGTCTATCGAGATTTTCTGAAACCAGCCGCAGCGGGCTGCGTCCAATGTACTTATGCCCATGACGGAGCCCCAGACCGTGGATTCTGAGTGTCTCCCGTTCTCCTTCATTCCCCACACCAACCGCTTGTTTGAGGATTTTCTCTACCGTTTCGATAACGTGCAGGCGTATTTCGCCCGGCCACCGCAGATTGAGTCCTGGTGGCGGCACGAAATAGATCGCATTCAATATCCGCCGGACCGGCGCGCGGTAGTAGGAAATATTCTGGAGCGGCAAAATCGCAATTTTGGCGCGGGGCAAAGGACCCTCGATAACATTGCCCGGCTGCGGCAGGGCGCTCCGGCGGTTGTCACCGGCCAGCAAGTTGCGCTGTTTGGCGGACCGGTATTTTGCCTGCTCAAGGCCGTAAGTGCTGCCGTCATGGCAGAGAGGACCGGCGCGGTTCCGGTGTTTTGGCTGGCGACGGAAGACCATGATTTCGCGGAAATCAGTTCAGTTAACCTGCCGGAAACTGATCACCTGAAAAAGTTTGCCGTCGAAGTGCCACATCAGGATGGCGCTCCAGCCGGCACGATTGCGTTTGACGATGAGATTGCGGCGGCCGTCGCCCAGGTTGAAGGACTTTTTGGGGAATCCGAGGTGAGCGAGATGCTGCGCGCCTCTTATCGCAAAGGGGAAAGCTTCGGAAGCGCGTTTGCCAAGTTTTATGCGCGCGCGCTCAGTGATCTGGGAATTATCTTTCTCGATCCACTTGATCCCGAATTTAGCTCCATTGCACGACCGCTGTTTCGCGCCGCGCTGGAGAAATCGCAGGAGCTCATTCGCGCCCTGCTGGCGCGAAGCGAGGAGCTTGAAGCGGCCGGTTATCACGCTCAGGTGAACGTTACTGAGTCGCACACGCTGTGCTTCTACTTCGATCAGGGAGTGCGCACGCCGGTTCGATATTCAAGAGACAGTTTCCTGATTGGCGAGCGCAAACTTTCGCGCGACCTGTTGCTTCGAGAGGTTGATCGATGTCCTGAGCGGTTCAATGCCAATGTTCTATTGCGCCCCGTGCTCCAGGATTATCTTCTGCCAACACTTTGTTACCTCGGAGGGCCGTCGGAAATCGCTTACTTTGCCCAGATTGAGACCGTATACCGGGCGCTTGCGGGGCGAGTGACTCCCATTGTGCCGCGCTTCTTCGCAACTCTGGTGGAGGCGCGTCAAACCAAGCTGCTGGAGCGCTACGGCTTGAAACTGACGGACGTTTTTGCCGGGCCGGAGAAGCTCAGAGAAATAGTGGCGGCGCGCGCACTGCCGCAGAGCGTTACACGAAGCTTCGATCGCGCAGCCGAACACCTGGAAAAGGCGCTAAGCACGATTCAGCAGCCGCTCGAAGCCCTCGACCGGACACTGCTGGATGCAGCGGAGAACGCCGGATCGAAAATGCGCTATCAACTCCAATCGCTGCGGGACAAAGCAGCGCGAGCCGAAGCCCGGAAGAACACCGAACTAGAGCGGCATGCCGATGAACTTTCCACGTTGCTTTATCCCAACAAACAGCTTCAGGAGCGGGAGATCGGGGCACTGTATTTCCTGCTGAAGTATGGAACAGGGCTGGTGGCAAAGCTCAGAAGCAGCTTGAAACCCGGCTGTCTTGAGCATCAGGTGGTCCCGCTACGCGCGGGCTGAAGCGTTCCTAGGCGCTGGGAATAAACAGCCGAAAGATCCAATAGACGATCGCCGCCATTCCCGCTCCCGCCGGGATGGTGATGATCCAGGCCCAAACGATCCTGCGCGCGATTCCCCAGCGAACGGCTGAGATACGATTTGTTGCTCCCACTCCCACGATCGATCCGGTGATTGTATGCGTGGTGCTCACTGGAATGCCCCATAAGGCGGTCATCACCAACGTAAGAGCGGCAGCCGATTCAGCGCAGAAGCCACCCACCGGCTTGAGCTTGGTGATCTTCGATCCCATGGTCTGCACAATACGCCAGCCGCCAAAGTAGGTTCCGAGTCCGATCACGAAATAGGCGCCAAAAATGATGGGCCAGTGAAAGTGTCCCCAGTCGCCTCCGGCCTCTTTCGCGGTCATGAAGCCGCCCGCGTAAAGCGCGCTCACGACAAGTCCCATGGTCTTCTGCGCGTCATTTCCGCCGTGGGCGAAGCTGACGCCTGCGGAAGAAACCAGTTGCAACAGCCGGAACACCTTATCCACACGACGCGGATTGACTCGCCGGAAGAGCCACGACACACCTACCATCAACAGCAAGGCGATCAGGAATCCGATGAACGGTGAAAGAACGATAAACAGCAGTGTGTCCTTCCAGCCGAGGGGAATAATGACCTTGAAGCCGGCGCGCGCGATGGCTGCTCCCGCGTAACCGCCAAACAACGCATGAGAGGATGAAGTCGGCAGTCCCAGCCACCATGTGATCAGGTTCCAGATGATAGCTCCCACCAGTCCGGCCAGCACCACGTACTGCGTCACATATTCAAGGTGCACCATGCCCTTGCCGACGGTTTTGGCTACGGCAGTCCCTAGCGCGAACGCAGCAACGAAATTGAAAATCGCGGCCCAAAGTACGGCGATGCGCGGTGAGAGCACGCGAGTGGAAACTACAGTGGCGATGCTGTTGGCGGCATCGTGAAACCCATTGATGAAATCGAACGTTAAGGCAAGAAGGACAGTCGTAAGCAGCAGGATAAGGCTTATATGCACCTGTCTGGCCTCATGGAGAGATGGTTGCGCATCATTGGCTCTCAGGCGCTCTTTAGCACCACGCCTTCCAGCACGTTGGCTGCATCTTCAGCCTTGTCGGTGGCAGTCTCCAGCACTTCATAAAGTTCTTTGAGTTTGATCAGGGCGATGGGGTCTTTCTCCTTCTCGAACAGCAGCCCAATGGCGGCGCGGGCAACAGAATCGGCTTCATTCTCCAGCCGGTTGATCTCGACGCAATGTTCCAGAACGTGCTCCTGCTTTTTCTCCAGGCGCGAAAGCGCGGCGGAAAGTTGGTCGCTTTGGCGAAGGATGATGTCAGCCAGAAGCGAGGCGGCCTCCGGAGCGCTGGTGATTTTGTACATAATCAGCCGGACGCCGGCGGCATAGATAAAATCGAGGACGTCATCCAGCGAAGAGGCAAGGCGATAAATGTCTTCGCGGTCGAAGGGAGTAATGAAAGTCTGATTGAGCTTGGTGAGAATGTTGTGAGTCATATCGTCGCCACGGTGCTCAATGTCTTTCAACTGCTGGACGCGCTTCTCGATGTCATGGAAGTCCGTGAGCATCTGCTTCAGCAGGTTGGCGCCTTCGGTGAGGTTCTGCGCCATGTCGGCAAACAAGTGAAAGAACTTCGACTCGCGGGGCATGAGGCGCAGCATTCGAACCATTGAGAAGAGAGCTCCTGATTAGCGAGTTGCGAGAGCGTTCACAAACAGGAAACTATCGCATGCGCTCCAGCCTCAGGTCAAACGAATGGGAGTAGATGACGCTTTGAGGCAAGCGCCCATTTCGTTGTTGGAGCGGACGGGGCGGAAGTGATTGCAGCAGGCAAGGGTGCTCGAATTTAATCGGTTGCCGATGTGTTGCAGAGATCAAGAGTGGCTGGGGAACCGTTATCGTCCCGCGGCCAGCTTCAGCATGTTGCGCAGCTTTTCGGTTTGCTCCTGATCGGCCCGGGTTTCGTCCATGAATTCGATTCCGTAGTTATAGCCGCGGCGATGACGGACCACGCCGGGGGCGCGCAAGGGGGTACTGGAGTAAGGTGGAGTAAATTCGATGAACACACGGTCCTCGGTCTTCAACTCAATCCCGGCGAAGACCAGCATCCCCCCTTCGCTGACGTCGGCTGCGCGACCTTCGGAAATGCGGGTGCTGTCTTCACGAGGAACAACCAAACGAATGGGGAGATTCAGGCGATAGCGCTGCCAACGCCTGAAAATTGCTCTTTCCTGGACGGGTTTTGTACTCATGGGAGATGCCGTGCGGACGCGTGCTTCCGTTGCCATGGAAGATGATGATAGCTTCGGCGATTTTAGGGCGAAAGTTACTGAGGTACCGCGTCCCGGCACTACAGAGCCATTGTTGAAGGTTTTCTAAGAATATTTCTGAGTCCCATTCCGCCGATTTGCGGAGGATCGCGATAGCGGGTATTCGGGCTCCAACTCATCGAAGCCATCTTTCCTGAATTGCCCAGGCAATCAGGCTCGCTGTTGCTTGTCTTTGCGGTTTTCCAGGACTTTGAGAATTGCTCCGATGGTATTCCAATTGCGAATTGTGGCAGGCGCTCCGAACAGCTTGTCAATCTGGCCGAAACAGCGGATGGCCTTCATTTCCCGACGGTAAATGCCGAATAAGAATCGATTGCGTACCGACAGGACCCTCAGCAGCCATCGGCCGTGTTTCGGAATCTGCACTGGTATTGGAGGCAGCACTTGAGGCGACTCGGTCAGCACGCTCACGAAATGAACAATATCGGGGCGCGGCTGCTCTCCTGTAAAGGGGTTATCCGAGACGGCTGTCTGCAGTTCCTTATCAGTGCAGATCATCACCTGCGTGTCAAATGGTAAGCGTCGCAGCAGTTCGGATCGCAGGCGTGTTGGGCTCACCGGTTTGGATACGACAAACGTACCCGCGGCGCCAATGTTGATCACGCCAAAGTCCTTCAGTTGAGTAGCGAGGACGCTGGGACGGAAAGTCCGGTGTCCGCCCACATTGACTCCGCGAAGGAATATAACCAGAGCCATCGCGCGTAATTATAGGCACTCAGCGCCGATACTGCTGGTCAGTGACCTTCTCCATCCACTCGACCGCCTTGCCGTCGAGTTGTTCCTGGACTGCAATGTGGGTCATAGCCGTTGTCGGCGTTGCGCCATGCCAGTGCTTCTCACCGGGAGGAATCCAGACCACGTCTCCCGGCCGGATTTCCTCGACTGGGCCGCTTTCACGCTGCGCCCAGCCGCAGCCTGCGGTGACGATCAGAGTCTGGCCCAGCGGATGGATATGCCATGCTGTCCGTGCGCCGGGTTCGAACGTAACGCTCGCGCCGGTAACGCGCGCCGGAGCAGGCGACTGGAAAAGAGGATCAATCCGTACGGTTCCGCTGAACCACTCCGAAGGGCCTTTGCCGGAAGCCTGTGAGCCGACTCTCTTGATCTCCATGTTTCGGTCTCCTTCGATTCGTCTTCAGTGAGCCTTGGGTCCTTGCGCCGCTCGCGCGATGAATTGGTATCCCAGCCCACGCACTGTGAGCAGGTGTTTGGGCTTGGCGGGATCGGGCTCAATGTAGCGGCGCAGCCGGACGATAAAATTGTCAATTGCCCGCGTGTCGGTTTCTTCTTTCAGGTTCCACACGTTTTCCAGGATCTCTTTCCGCGAAACGGGCCGGCCGCGGTTCTGGATGAG
>DATEGH010000135.1:0-4015 GCA_035280185.1 Terriglobales bacterium | reverse complement strand
CGTATAAACGCTTTCAGCCGGGATCACCGCTTCGCGCTTTCCGGTTGCGGCGGCAACTCCAGTGCCTGCGCCTGCTCCGGCGGCTGCGCCGATCGCCGCGCCTTTACCGCCTCCCGCCAGCGCTCCGATCAATGCGCCGGCGCCGGCCCCGCCGCCGATTTTGGCAGTGTTGCTCTTAGTATGGCTCTGACCTTTGCGGCTGATGCGAGAGCTATAAGCTCGAACTCCATTGATGGAGGTCAGACGGATGGAAATCTCGCCCGGATTATGCAAGCGGCCGCTGGGCTTTACGTAAGTGACCTGGCCGCGCACCGGATCGCCGGCACGAGCGACTCGCTTGCCATGGACCGTCACGTCGCGCGTGAGCGTGCCTTCCCAGGTTTGCCCTTTGCGGGAGTGAGCTGAACTGAGCGACTGGCCGATTCGCGCCGTGACTCGCGTCCCGTTGGGGAACCTTTCGGCGGTGGCAAAGGTGACGGAAAGAAAAAGAAGCAGAACTGGAACAGAAATCCTGCGCGCCTTCATCATCGTGTGCAACTCCTGACTGAAAAGAATTGAAAAAGATGACAGCAGAGTTTCTGAAATTTTATCGCTGGTTCTGAGCTGAATGCGCGGGAATCTCGGGGTACGAAGGTGAATGTGCGCTGGTACTTATCGGACAGCTCCGATCCATCCTCCTGCCTGTTCAATGATCTGGCAGGCCTGGGAGAAGCGAACCACTGACAGCACTAGAACGCAAGCGCCGCCGGAAGCAAGGAGTGATTTCAAGTACGTCAGCGTTCGTGGCTGTGAAAAGCGCGAGAGCACGTTGGCGCTTCGGGGATGGCAGACTGAAGCCAGCTCGGCTTCGTCAAAACCCGCCGCGGCGAATGCCTGCGCCGCTCTGGCATACTCATCTCGCGTTTCAAACAGGCCGATCAATACCAGCGGGTACTCCTGCATTTCGGTCCGGCCTACGAGTTCATTTCTTTTCTTCGTATGCCAGCGAGCCAGCCACTTGGCCCAGAATCGCGGCTTTCCTTCAGCGGTGCTCCAGCGTGCTCCACTCACGTCTCACTTGCCTTCTGATCTCCTCGCAGGCCTTTTCCACCGCCTTACGACGCTGGCTCATGCTCCAGAGCCATCCCAGCGCCACAAAGAGCAAAAACACCCCGATGAAGATCCATTGGTGTCCCATATAAGGTTGGAAGGAAGCAACGGGGCTGCCGATGCCCGACGCACTGCGGCAGCACGCGATTTTTAGCCGTGCGGCGATGATCGCGCCAGGAAGCGCCATAAGGCGCATGTGCGCCGCGTCTATTTACATCTCTATGCGATATATTCTGGGCTGTTGCAGACAACCGGAGCCACACTGCGCCTGCTTCTAACTAGTCATAGGAGGAAGCTATGGCAGATCTTGGATATGGAGGTACGAGAGTAGCTATTGTCAGAAACCGCATTGATTGGGGGGCCATCTGGGGCGGGGTGTTTTGTTTCATGGCCATCTGGTCAGTATTCGGAGCGCTGGGCCTGGCAATCTTCGCCAGTGCGGCCAGCCCGGGGGCAAACGCGCCGGTACTCGGTATGAGCGCTGGAATCGCCATTTGGGCCGTCATTCTTACCATCATTGCAATGTACGTCGCCGGCCGCGAGACGGGAAGGCTTGCGGGAGTCACCAACCGGCATGACGGGCTCGTTCACGGGCTCATGATGTTCGGCCTTTCCGTGGTCAGTCTTATTGTGCTGGTCAGCATCGGCGGAAGCGTGCTCAGTGGCAACACCGGCGTTGCCGGAAGCACTCACAGCCCGTACCTTCTGACAGTGTTTGCTGACCTGGGGTGGGGCGGCTTTGTCGCTCTGTTTTTGGGATGGCTCGCAGCTATGTGGGGTTCCTCTTCCGGAGTGACCCACAAAGCCGAAGTAACCACCGGCGAAGTTCGGGAAATCAGGCCCGCTGCCTAGAGGTCGTTGCTTCCTGAGAGCCTGGCAAATGTCAGAGCTCTCAGGCAGCCGCTTTCAAGCCGGATTTCGCAAGTCTCCCTCAGCTTGCTGAAGGCTCTGCGGAGTTCCCAAATCGCGCCAGTGATATTGGTCCGCGCGAAAGGCGAGGATTCGTTTTCCTTGTTTTGCGACGCGCAGATATGAATCAATGATGGAGAACGCTCCATTCTCACTGAGCATGCGCAGGAACGCGGGCGAGATCACATGAATTCCCGCGAAGGCGAGCTCTTGCGTGCTGTTTGAATCTCTAACGAGTTCAGCGTGGCCGTGAGCCGGTCTCCGTCCGCAAAGTTGTTGGGTCTCATCAAACAGCAGATAACGCGAGGTCTCACGCTTCTGTACGGCGAGAGTAGCCAGAGCCTGTTGCTCGCGGTGAAATCGCACCATGCGCGCGAAATCGATGTTGCTGATTACGTCCACGTTGTGAAGAAGGAACGGTTCTGCAGAATCCTTTGCATCGTCGAGGAAAAACCACGAGGCTTTTTTGAGTCCACCGCCGGTATCGAGCAGCACATCTTCGCGCGAAACCTCGATGCCCATCCCAAAGCAGTTATTGGTCTGGAGATATTCGGTCACCATCCCGGCGAAATGATGAACGTTGATGATTACTTCGCGGACCCCGAATTCGCGCAGCCTGCGGAGTGTGATCTCAAGCAGCGTACGTCCGCCGATTTCGACCAACGCCTTGGGTCGATCATTGGTGAGTGGGCGCAGCCGCGTTCCCAATCCGGCAGCCAGCACCATGGCTTTCATTGGGGAAGGCCTTCGAGAGCGCTCTTCTCCAGCAGCTTCTCCAATTGAAGGTGGCGTACCACAACTTCCACGCCATTTCTGGAGCGCAGATGCTTAGCGAGCTGCTCGGCGAAATAGACTGACCGGTGCTGGCCTCCGGTGCAGCCAAAAGAAACCATCAGGTTCTGAAAACCGCGGCTCTGGTAATTGCTCACAGTCGCATCCACCAGCGAGTTCACGCCGGCAAAGAACTGGTGCACGCTCTCCTGCTGATTCAGGTAATCAATCACCGGCGCGTCTTTGCCCGTGAATGCTTTGAAACGCTCTTCGCGGCCTGGATTGGGCAGCCCGCGAGTATCGAAGACAAACCCGCCGCCATTTCCGGTTTCATCCTTCGGCGCTCCATTTTGGTGAAAGGAAAAGCTGAAGATTCGAATCGTCAGCCTGGATGCAATGCTGGGTGCGCGATCCGGCTCCGCGCTCAGGCGCAGCAGCTTCTCCGAACCCAGCATTCCCGTGAAAGCTTCAGTCAGCGCGGGCAGGTTGATGGGCAATTCAGCGTGGTGCAGCAGCCAGCGCAGGTTCTTGAGCGCATACGGGACACTCTGGAGAAAGTGCGGTTTGCGTTCGTAGAATCCTCGAAATCCGTACGCCCCGAGCGCCTGCATGATGCGGATATAGACGAATCCGTAGTAGTAGTGCATGAAGGCGTCGCGGGTTATGTCGGCATACTTCGCAAGCTGCGAGAGGTAATAATTCAACAAATGCTGGCGCACATCGGAAGGCAAGTCGGCCTTTGCGTCATAAAGCAGCGAGGCAATGTCGTACTGAAGCGCTCCTTTGCGCCCTCCCTGATAATCCAGGAAGTAGGGCCGTCCTTCGCGCAACATGACGTTGCGTGACTGGAAATCACGATACAAGAAGAAGTCGCGAGGAGCGGTGAGCAGGAAACGCGTGAGCCGTCCGAAATCGTTTTCCAGATCCTGCTCGCTGAATGGAATGCCCGCGAGCTTGAGAAAGTAGTACTTGAAATAATTGAGGTCCCAGGAAATTGACTGGCGATCGAAGCTCTGCCGGGGATAGCAGGCCTTGTAGTTCAGATCGCGGCCGGCTTCAATCTGAAATCGCGGCAGGAAGCTGATGACCTGTCGGTAAGCCTCGATCACCTCGGGAGCAATCTCCTCTCCGGAGCGGTTCTGCGAGAGGAAGTCAAACAGAGTTGTGTCGCCCAAGTCCTCTTCGAGATACGCGTCATGCTTCAGGTCATCGCCATAGATTTCCGGTACTGGCAAACCGTGGCGCC
>DATEGH010000134.1:0-9675 GCA_035280185.1 Terriglobales bacterium | reverse complement strand
AGGCACTCAGCAGCTTCTGGATCTTCTCCAGCGCCGGCTCCATCTTCTGTGGTCTGGTCAGTACGTCGGCGAAGACGTCGCCCAGACGCTGGAAGCGACGCTGGACGTTGGCAATGTGGAATTGTGAGGGCTTGAGTCCGGGACGTACTTCTTCCCACTTGAGCGGCGTTGCCACGGGTGCTCCAGGGTGAGCGCGGACCACATAAGGCGCCGAAATCGTTTTGCTGAAGGCGTTCTGCATCCAGTCGAAGTACACCTTCCCTTTCTCTCGCGCGGCTACGGTTCGCGGCGTAGTGAAGAGATCCGGTCGTTCCGCCGCGACCCAGCGAGCAAGTATCTCGGCAAAGGAGCGCGACTGCTCATAGCTGTATTGAGTCTCGAGCGGGATGTAAATATGCATGCCGTTGCCGCCGGTGGTCTTGGGATATCCGCGCAGGCCGGCAAGATCAAGTTTCTGGCGTACGAGCAGCGCCGCTTCCACGATGCGGTCGTATCCGCAGTGGTAAGGATCGAGATCAATCAGGATGAAGTCGGGGTTGTCGAGCGATCCGATTCGGCTCATCCACGGGTTCTGATCAATGCACCCGAGGTTCGCCAGATAGAGCAGCGATGCACGGTCATCACAGACAACAAAATTCGTGAACGACTTGTCGTCCGTTGCTATTCGTTCGGTGTGCAGCCAGTCAGGAAAGCTCGTGGCCGCTTCCTTCTGGAAGAAGTGATCAGACGCAATCCCGTTGGGATAGCGCCGGAGCGATAACGGCCTGCCCGCAAGGTGCGGAAGCAGGAGATCGGCAACCACGTCATAGAAGTTAATCAGGTCGCGTTTGGTGTAGCCATCAGCGGGATAGAAGAGCTTATTCAGATTGGTGAACTTGAGGCGACGGCCCTGAATGGTGAGCGCGGTCTCGTTCTGTTCTGGACCGAGCAGAAGCGGCCGCACCTGGGGCTGAGGCGCGGGCGCTTCTTCAGGCGGCAGTCCAGTTTCACGCACAACTTCCTCCGGATTCGCCTCGGCCCTTAGTCCTTGAAATACCGGAGCGCGCAGGCGTTCATCATCAGTCCAGGATTGGAACTTCACCTGGCAAACCAGTTCCGGCTTTACCCAACTCACTTCTCCTATCTCGCGCGGCACATCGCTCAGCACAGCTTTCTTCGTGAACAGCGGCTTCATCTGCTCGTAGACCATTTTCAGCGATTGTTGCGTGAATCCTGAACCTACGTTTCCGGCGTAAAGCAGTTTCTTGCCCTTGTAGTAGCCCAGGACCAACGAGCCGAAGTGCTCGCGCTCACCGCTGATGAAACCGCAGATCACAAAATCCTGCTGGCAGGTGACTTTGAGCTTCATCCAGGATGAGCTGCGCTTCTCTTCATAGTGGCTGTGGGCCTGCTTGGCGATGATCCCTTCGAGCCCCTTCTGCCGTACTGCCTGCAAGAGTTCTTCGCCGTTTCCGACAAAATGGTCGGAGTATCGAACCACCTCGCTGGGATGAATCAGTGACGATAGCAACTGGCGGCGATCAATCAATGAGGCTTTGCGCAGGTCGTAGCCGTTGACATAGAGAAGGTCAAAGGCAAAGAAGCACAACGCGCTGGGTTTGCCGGTGTTGACAGCAGATCGGCGAAAGCCGCTGCGGTTCTGCAGAAGCTGAAAGCTGGGTACGCCGTTCTCGTCAAAGGCGACGACCTCGCCGTCAACGATTGCGTTTTCCGCTTTGATAGCTTCGGCCAGCGCGCTCGCGACTTCGGGAAATTGCTTCTCCATGGGATTGTTGCGGCGCGATGACATACGGATTTTGCCGTTTTCCAGGAAACACAAAGCGCGATAGCCGTCCCACTTGACCTCATACAGCCAATCTGAACCTTTGGGTAAGCTGGCAGTGAGACAGGCCAGCATGGGAGAGATGTTTTTTGGCATCGCCGATCGGACCGCACCTTCAATGACGCTGGGATCTGCCGGCGCCAGCAGCACGCTGCGTGTGTCGCTCTCCGGGTCCCAGCCGGAGCGGACGGCAAAATCCTTCTTCTTGATGAGCAGCCAGTCTTTTCCCTTGCTGCGATTGGTGCGCACCAGGGCAAATTCGCCCGTCAGCTTCTGGCCGTGCAACCGGAACTTGAGGTCGCCGGCTTTCCACTGATCGGGAGGAGCCTTCTCGCCCAGCCACTCATACGTGCCGCGATCCCACAGAATGACGTTGCCTGCTCCGTAATTCCCGCTGGGAATCGTGCCTTCAAAGTTGCCGTAGTCGAGCGGATGGTCTTCCACATGGACCGCCAGACGCTTGATTTCCGGATCGAGCGTGGGACCGTGCGGAAGAGCCCAGGATTTTAAGACTCCATCCATTTCCAGACGCAGGTCGTAGTGAAGGCGGCGTGCACTGTGCCGCTGAATGAAAAACCGTCTTCCCTCTTGCTCGGGCAGCTCTGGTTTGGGTTCAGGGGTCCGGCTGAAGACGCGTTTTCTTCGGTATTCTTCTAGTGACATGGGCTATTGGTGAATTGTAATGCACCGCTTTTTGTGCTAAACACGATTACTCGCCCAGTTTTTGGAGACCTTGAAATGGCCAGCACCGTATGGAAGGGGCACCTGACCTTCGGGTTGCTCTCATTGCCCGTGAAACTGTTCAGCGCCGCGCGCGGCGAAACTGTCAGCTTCAACCAGCTCCACAAAGACGATCACTCGCGCGTGAAGCAGGTCCTCTACTGCCAGGTTGAGGACAAGCCGATTCAGCGCAGCGAAATTGTCAAAGGCTACGAGTACGAGAAAGACAAGTATGTAGTCATTGACGACGAAGAGATCAAGAAAGTCGCGCCGAAAACCGCGAAGACCATGGAAGTGCTCGAGTTTGTGAAGTCGGCGGAAGTGGATCCGATCTTCTTCGACGCTTCTTATTACCTGGCTCCGGACGAAGCCGGCGAGAAGCCGTATGCGCTGCTGTTTGAAGCTTTGCGCGAGAGCGGCTGCGTCGGCGTGGCGAAGATCGCGATGCACAATCGCGAGCACATTGTCATCCTGCGTCCGGGCGCGCGCGGCATCACGTTGCACACCATGTACTACGTTGACGAGATTCGCCAGGTCGAGGAGTTCCGCACTGACACATCTAATGTCAAAGAAAAAGAGCTTGATCTTGCCCGCAAGCTGATCGAATCACTCCTGGCGCCCTTCGAGCCCGACAAGTACAAGGACGAATATCGCGAAAACCTGAAAGCGATGATTCAGGCCAAGGTCGAAGGCCGGCAGGTGGTCGAGACTGCAGCGCCAGCGCATAAGGCTCCGGTGATTGACATCCTCGAGGCGCTTAAACTGAGCCTGGCCGAAGGCAAGAAGCCGCCTCGTTCAGTACGCGAACCGGCAGCCGGGACGCCGGTCGCGGCGAGCGCAGACTCAGGGAAAAAGCGCAGCAGGAGGAGTTCGGCGGGAGATTGAGATTCCGTAACAAAATTGGTTGACGATCTGCTACTTAAGATTGCCGAACGAATGGAATGGCGACCCCGGCGTGATTCGAACACGCGACCCTCTGCTTAGAAGGCAGATGCTCTATCCAACTGAGCTACGGGGTCTCGGGAATTATTTTACCAGTGATGCTGATCGCTTTACTCGACTCTGTTCATGCGCAACAATATGCAGATATTATCGGACTACGGCAAGAGTAGAGAGTTCAGCTTTGCCGGCAGCGCACTGCCTCGGAGAAAGCTGCCTCACAAGAGACAGTAGGCCGTTCCGACGCTGGTCCTAGATTTCTTTGGAAGAATTTGGGAAACAACAACTTAAGGTTGGTTGCGGGGGGTGGATTTGAACCACCGACCTTTGGGTTATGAGCCCAACGAGCTACCAGGCTGCTCCACCCCGCAGATCAAGAATAACAGGGGCATTTGGCGCGGTCAAACCTGCTGGTATTCTCAATTGCAGCAATGCTGTGCTCACGAACGGCTTCGCCAGCGAACGACTACGCAGTACCTTGATCGCGAACTCTGCTCGCGATCCGCTGCAACAGGTTCTCGGTTTTCTTGAGATCGAAAGCGCCGGAAGGCACGCCACCCTGGGCCATTTCGGATGTGCCTCCTCCGCGGCCGCCGAGTTCGGCCATGGCCTCTTTCATGAGCTTGCCCATGTCGTGCTCTGCGCTCCTGCTGCGGGCGAAGACGAGGGCAGTCTGCCCCGCCGTGCAGGCCATCAGCGCGATCACGGGTGCAGTTCCGGCAGTGAGCTTCTGAGCCAGAAGCTTGATGAATGACAAATCGCGGTCGGATCGAACCAAACAAAAAACTCTCAGGCGTGCGTCCGCATGGGACGCGAGCATTCGTTCAGCATGAAATTCGGCCAGTTCCTGCAGCAGCTTCTGCTCCCGTTTGCCTGCGCTGCGAGATTCTTCAAGTAGCTTGTTGATGTGCTCCGGCAATTCACTGACATGTGTGGAGAGCAGCCCTGCGGCGTTGGTAAGCGCGTTGAAGTCGGCGTGCGCGGTACGTACCGCACGTAGCCCGCACACGAACTCCACTCTCATTCCCTGCTTCACCTTCTCGATTTTGCGCAACAGGATGGCGCCGATCTGGCCGGTGGAGCGCACGTGAGTCCCGCCACAGGCAGTGAGATCATAGTCCTGGATGTCAATCAACCGGAGCGTTCCGGTCTGTTTCGGCGGCAGCTTGCGCAGCCCAAGCCGGCGTGCTTCTTCAAGCGGCACAAAAAGAATTGTCACAGGGCGGTCTTCCGTCATGATCAGGTTGGCCCGACGCTCGGCTGTTTCCACCTGCGGGGGCGAAAGCGATGAAGACTGAAGATCAATCGTGCAGCTCTCCTCGCCCATGTGAAAGCTGACCGTAGGCATATTGAAAAGTTCGATGAAGGCAGCAGAGAGCACATGCTGGCCGGAATGCTGCTGGATGTGGTCGCGACGTCGCTCTTCGTCCACGCTGCCCTGTACTTCGATTCCGGCGGTCAGCGGCTCCGGCACAAAATGCAGAATGCGACCGTCCTCCTCATCGGCCACATCGCCAACTATCACTTCGCGACCATCAAAGATGATCTTTCCGGTATCATGCACCTGGCCGCCGCTGGTGGGATAGAACGCCGTGCGGTCCAGCACGATTGCATGTTTTCCTTGCCGCTGCACCGATTCAAGCACTCGGGCTTTGAACTCGAACAAAAAAGAATCGTGGTAATACAAGCGCTCAGTCATAGGACCTTTTCAGCCAGTACTCGCAAATCGCCGGCAGCTTGTGGCTAATTCGGTTGAATGATTCCTGCGATGCTTCGAGGCTGCGCCGCCAGATGAGTTGCCGGTTGCGAGCTGATTTTGAGCGCGTCGGCGATTACGTCAATGTATTTGAGCCCTGAGCCGGTATTGAACAGCACGACTTTATCCGAACTTTTCAAAACGCCATCCTTGACCAGCATCTTGTAAGCTCCAAGGCAGGCCGCACCTTCGGGAGAAGCAAACACGCCTTCCTTGCTCGCCCAATCCTTCACCGACCGGAAGATCTCTTCATCGGATACGGAAACGGCAGCACCTCCGCTCTGCTTCAAGATGTCCAGAACAATGTAGTCAGCATACGGCTTCGGTACACGCAGTCCGGCAGCAGCGGTGTGCGCGTTCGGCCAAACCTCCGCCGTCGCACGATGCTGGTTCCATGCCTTGACGACCGGCGCGCATCCTGCCGCCTGAACTGAGATCATCTTCGGACGTTTCTTGCCGATCCAGCTGAGCTGCTCCATCTCATCAAACGCTTTCCACATTCCAATCAAACCCACGCCGCCGCCCGTGGGATAAAAGATGGCATCGGGCAGCTCCCAGTTGAGCTGTTCCGCCACCTCGTAACCCATCGTCTTCTTCCCTTCTACGCGAAACGGCTCTTTGGTGGTGGAAACATCAAACCATCCTTCACTTTGTTTCCGCTCGCCTACAATTCTGGCGCAGTCGGAGATGAGTCCATCCACCAGCGTGACATGGGCTCCGTAAGACTTGCACTCCACCAGGTTCGCCAGCGGAACGTCTTTGGGCATGAAGATGTGGGCTTCGATGCCGGCCGCAGCGCAATATGCGGCGAGCGCACTTGCGGCGTTCCCGGCCGAAGGCACGGCGAGCTTCTTCAGTCCGTACTGGCGCGCCATGGTGACGGCCGCACAGAGTCCGCGGGCTTTAAAAGAGCCGGTCGGGTTCAATCCTTCATCTTTGATATAGACGTTGTTGTTCTCACGGCTTGGCAGCATGGGCGTGAACCCCTCGCCCAGCGTCACCGGATTTTCCCCGGGCAGCACCTCGCGGTATCTCCACATGGTGGCGGGCCGGCCACGTAGCGCGTCACGAGTAAACTTGCTTTTTATCGCAGCAAGATCAAAGCGCACATACAATGATCCGCCGTCTTTAGGGCAAATGGTCTGCGGCTGCTCGCCGCTCAGGTGGTCGCCACACTTAGTGCATTCGAGGTAAGCAATTTTCGCCATGATACTGAGTCTAGCAAATTAAGATTGCATCTGAATCAGCAGTCGGGCGACCCCGCACTTGATACTGGACGGTGCGGGCAATACATTAAGTTACGGCCCAGGAGGAGTTGAACGTGAAATGGTTCGTGTTGGGAATTATTGTCACTCTGGTTGTGCTTGCCGCCGCTTCTTACATTTATCTCGAGCAGGGATTCGTAAGCGCGCGCGCTGATGTAAAGCCCGGAATGATGGATAGCTGGCTTGGTTCGGCCATGGACGCCTCCACTGAGCGCCATGCTCCCAAACTCACCAATCCCGCTCCGGATACGCAAGACACCTTGCTTGCCGGCGCCAAGACCTATGCCTCGCTCTGCGCCGGCTGCCACGGCTCTCCCGCAGATCACGATAGCAAGTTTGGAAAAGCCTTCTACCCTCCGGCGCCTCAGTTTTTTGGCGACGATCCGCCGGACATGAAAGAAAACGAAAATTTCTACATCATCAAGCACGGCGTCCGCATGACGGCGATGCCCGCCTGGACTGAACTGTTGAGCGACCAGCAAATCTGGCAGACCGTCGCTCTGCTCAAGCACGTCGATCAGAAAAATGTTCCTGCGACAGTGCAACAGCAATTGAACGCCGCCAAGCCCGGCCAGTAGCGTTGCTTTCCCTGTCCGGGAAGCAACGTCCGGCGCAACGTATTATGGCCGCAACGTGTTCCTTCAACTCAACTGCTCTCCTTCTGGCGTTTCGCTGTGTTCTATCTTCGGCCCCTGGAGAGCGTCTTGATGCGAGGAGAGGGTACACACAACAAGAGCCGCAGCGGTGTGGTAGTCTGGAGCTGTATCAGATCACGAAATTCATAGCACCGGCACCATTGAGAAAAAGGGCGGCTGCAGACCGCCTTTTGTTTGGTCTTCTGGTGCTAAACCGGAAGAGCGGCGCGGCCGCTTCTTCCTCATCGGGAGGAACAACTATGGCTGGGAGTTCTCGAACCACAGCGGCAAAGAGGAATAAGGAGCGCGCAAGACAGGAGAAACGACAGGAAAAAGCACAACGAAAAGCCCAGCGCAAACTGGAGCAGGATCAAACCCCTCCAACGGAACGCGCCGCGGAGCTAACTGTTACCTACGACGAAGAAGGCCAGCCGCAGGGCTTCAATTTCCACGACTTCTGATCTCACCTATCTCACAAGGCCGGAGCCGATGTCTCCGGCCTTTCTCTTTTACCCGCTTGGCTAGCATCCTCGGTGCAACCTGCACCGACAAATTCTGACGCAACTGCCGCTGTGTCGCTCGATAATTCCTGCGCTGCTTGCGGCGAAAGCTCCGCCTGCTCGGACTTCTGACTTAAAGTGGTCAGCGAACGGTTGATGCATTGCGACGTTGAAACGCCGTCGCGGTGCATCTTTCTTGCAGCCGCCGCCAGAACGCGGCACAGAAGAAAACGATTCGGGATCCGTTCGGAAGCGTGGAACACAAGACCAGAGCGCATGGAGACCTCGTCAAAGCAGATTTGCTGCTGTCAACGAAGGCGCGGCTCAGCGTTCTCCGGAGAAGGTAGCTTTTCTGATCATACACCCCTGTGTCTCGCGAAGCGGTAAGAGCGCTGAATCATTATCGCCAGGCGTAAGTGGCGCGCGACATTCAACGCTCCCGGGTTTTCCAGCACACAGGATGCGGCGTTCAGTTCGCATGCCGCTGGAGAACTTCTCCCGGCATCCGCATCATGCGTGAGCCCGGCCTCACCGGAGCAGGCACAAATTCGGAAACATCCACTGGTTTCACTCGTTCTTCACGGGCCAGTTCTGAGCCTGCTCGCTCGCGCCGGATCTTCACTTGAAGCGTTCGCTCCAACGCAGCCAGGTCAGACCGCTCCAGATGCGTGAAGAACGTGATGGCATTGCCGGTAAGGCCAGCACGTCCGGTGCGTCCGGCCCGGTGAATAAAGTCTTCTGCCATCGCCGGAAGATCGTAATTGATCACCTGCGCAACGTTATCCACGTGAATTCCGCGTGAAGCCACATCGGTGGCAACCAGCACGTCGGCTCTGCCCTGCTGGAATGAGGTGAGGGCTTTGGTGCGCTGTGACTGTGAACGATCACCGTGAATCACGGCGATGCGGAATCCATCGCGCTCTAGTTTCTGCGCGAGCCGTTCTGTTGCCCGCTTGGTACGAAGGAATACCAGGCTGCGGCCTGTCTCGTTTTCCAGCAGGTTTCGCAGTAAGGCCAGCTTCTGATCTGGCTCGACTTCATAAGCGGTAAGGTTTACCGCTTCTGACGCTTTTCTGGTTGAACCAAACTCAAGCCGCACCGGAGTGCGAAGATAGTCATTGACTAGATGCGCGACCGCGGGATCAAGAGTGGCGGAGAAACACATTGTCTGGCGACCGCGAGGCAATTGAGCTACGATGCGCCGGACCGCCGGGATGAAACCCATGTCAAGCATGCGATCGGCTTCATCCAGCACCAGCGTGTGCAGATTTTTCAGATCGAAGAGGCGGCGGTCCAGCAGGTCTTCAAACCTTCCTGGCGTGGCAACAATCAGCTTTGCGCCGCGCCGCAGCGACTGCAGTTGCGCTTTTTCGGAATTGCCGCCAATCAGCAGCGCGGCTGCGGGCAGTTTTCTGCCGCGCAACTGTTCATACTGGGTATTGATTTGCATGGCCAGCTCGCGCGTTGGCGCCAGCACCAAAGCCTGGACCCCATGTAGAGGCTTTGCGAGCAGCTTGTCGATGATGGGAACCAAAAACGCCAGCGTCTTTCCGGTGCCTGTCTGTGCGGTCGCCAGAATGTCTTTGCCCTGAACGGCATGCGGAATGGCCGCAGCCTGCACTGCGGTGGGAGTTACGAATTGGGCCGCAGCAAGGCGGTCCTGTAGATAGGGAGAGATTGGGAGTTCGCTAAAACGAACCATGAATATTTGTTTTGCTTTCTTGATCGGCGCCGGTTCCGGCCTAAAGGCAGAGTGATCTCATGCCGAACGATTGGATTTTTTGCTGTAGATAACGGAAGTGAATCTCAAGACGGGAAATCCTGGACAAGATCTCGATCACAGGATTCCCTCAACCAGGAACCTAAGCACTTTCAGTGTAGCACATGCGCGTCAAAAGACCTAATGGTAATCAAGAACGGCAACTTACTTCATCTCGGCCGCCGCCGGCAGCGTAATGGTAGCGCGGTGCTTGCTTTCTTGGATGTGGTCCCAAATGAAGCGGTCCAGCAGCCATGCTACCTGGCGTTCAGCCAAGTC
>DATEGH010000133.1:0-2812 GCA_035280185.1 Terriglobales bacterium | reverse complement strand
TCCGCTGCCGCTTCTGAAGAAATCGGCGTGTAGTAAACCTCTTTCAGAAAATATGGCTTGGGCCTGGTGGCGAGGATCGGCAGGATTTCAATATGCCAGTGATAGTCCTCGTCCACCGTTTTCCAATATTGCAGGATATTGGATTTCTGGTAAGTATTGGGCGCAGTGTGCAGCACCATATGAAAAGCTTCCGCGACGCTCATCACGCGCTGCAGGGTATGCCGGATGAGCGCAGCCAGATCGTGAAGCTGCGCGGCTTTCGTTCCCACCGATCGCTCAAACGATGACTCGTGCCGCCGAGGCATGATCCAGATCTCATACGGCAGTCGGGAGGCAAACGGGCAAAGCGCCACATAATTCCCGTGCGTCTCCACAATGCGCACGGGATTGCGCATTTCCTGGTTGAGAGTGTCGCAGAAGACGCAGCGCTCTTTATCGTAGTAGTAGTCGCGCGAGGCCCGCAGCTCATAGAGCACACGCCGAGGTACGAACGTCGTCGCCGTGATCTCTGAAACGGGATGGCTGAACTCCTGGCCCGCCGCCGCCCCGTAATTCTTGAACAGCGTCACATATTTGAAGCGGAGGTCTCTCTTGAGATCGTGGATGCGCTGCGCCGCAAGCGATAGGAATTGCGCAATCTCCGCATCCGACGACTGCCACAGCTCGATATCGTGGCGAACGCTCTGCACCACCACTTCATGCGCCCCAACGGTGTTCATGGCGTCGTAGATGCCTTCAGCGCGGCGGTGTGGCTCGCCTTCAATGCGATACAGGGGAGCTGGATGGACCATCGCCATCACCGGACCGGCTCCCGAATCGCCTGAGCTCATGTTGGCGATCACCTGCGGCGCATTGGGCGAACCGGGACAAAAAGGACAGTATCCCGCCGGGGCGGGCTTCTCCAGGTCGTCGGCGACAATCACCCACGAGCGCGTGATCGGGTCCTTGCGCAATTCCATGTCACTCTAGGAAAACAGAGCCGAGGGAGAGCGGTCAAGAAGCGATGTTTCAAAAGGGATGTGCTCTGACCTTGAGAAGGAGTTCGCAATACTGGCACAGAGCCAATTGTTAGCACGCTAAAATCACTGAGCTCCTTCAGGTTTCTTTTGACCAGCAACTTTTCCATTCGGCTGGGAGACGGCAACGGAATTTGGAGGTAGTCCCAGCACGAGCGTATTTCCAGACGAATCCGCTAATGTCTGGAGAGCACGTAACTGCAGAAGATTGGGATTGTCATCGATCGTTCTTGCGGCGTTGGCCAGATTACGAAGAGCAGCAGTTTCCCCGCGTGCCCGCTCCAGTGCAGCTTGTCCTTCTTTTTGTGCCTTTACAACCTGAGCAAATACTCTCTTCATCTCTCCGGGAAACATGAGGTCCTTCACGTCCGATGAAATAAGGTTTAATCCCATCTCCGCTGCTTTGCGCGACGTGAGTTCCATCAGCTTCGCGCTTATCCCGGCGCGATTCTCCAGCAAAGCATCGATCTTCTCTTTGGATACAATTTCACGGAGGGCCATCTGGAGCAGCAAATACAAAGTTCCGCGATAGCTGGAGTTTTTGTTGATCGCCAGATAAGGATCAACAACCTGAAACTCTGCGGCCAAGCTGACTCTAACGGTTACGCCGTCGGCGCTAAGCACGTCCTGTCCCGGAACTGTGGTGAATTCCGGGCGGCTATCAACAGGAACGACAATTGATGAAAGAGAGCTAATCCAGTATTGTCCTGGGCCGAGGGTGCCGACGTATTTGCCCTTTTTGTATTTCAGAGCCTTCTGGTACTCATATACGATCACGCGCTTAGGAACCTTCCGCAAAGCGAAAATTAAAATCAAGGTTGCGAGTACGACCACCAACACAACAAAGGGTGCCATAACCGTAAAAATCTCCATCATCCCGCGTCAGCGGAGCCATCGACTTCCAGCGGGGGTGTTAACCCACAGGGCCGAAAACCAATCGCCCGAAGGCCGGCCCCGCTGAGCGGTTTATCAGGGGTGACCATCCCGAAGCTTGGAATCGAACCAAGTATCGGCAGGCAAAAACAAAACCGGGTCGAGATTCAACCGGGCTGCGTACCTGGCCGACGCGCTCTTTATATCAGCTTTCGACCACACTGCAAGTAAAAATCTTGCGACATCAATACCTAGGCACGCTCTCTCACTGTCCCGAATCTGCTGTATAATCCGCTCACCAGCCGCGAGTTCCTTTACCCGAGCCGTCCTGAATGAGTGAATCCTCGACGCCGCTGATGCGGCAGTATGCCGCCATCAAAAAGCAGCACCCCAACACCTTGCTGTTCTTCCGTCTGGGCGATTTTTACGAGCTGTTCTTTGACGATGCGGTCGTCGCTGCTCGCGAATTGCAAATCACTCTCACCTCCCGCAACAAAGAAAAAGATCAGGCCATTCCCATGTGCGGCGTGCCGTATCATGCTGCGGAAAATTATCTGTCCAAGCTCCTGCGCAAGGGCTTCAAGGTTGCGATCTGCGATCAAATGGAAGACCCGCGCCTGGCGAAGACGCTGGTGCGGCGCGAAGTCACGCGCGTGCTCACGCCGGGAACGGCTCTCGATTCGAGCGTCGGCGCGGAGGAGAACACTTTTCTCGCTGCGCTGGCCCGGGTCTCCGGCGCGGTCGGCCTGGCTGCGTTGGACCTTTCCACCGGCGACTTTCGCGCAACGGAATTCCGCGGACCAGAGGCCGAGCGCCGCATCCTGGAAGAACTGCAGCAGTTGCGCGCAAGAGAAGTTCTCTATCCTTCTTCCCTGCCCTTGTTTGATCGTTCTCCGGCAGAACAGGCCTCGCGGCTGGTGCTG
>DATEGH010000132.1:0-3366 GCA_035280185.1 Terriglobales bacterium | reverse complement strand
TCACCGTCACAGCGGCTTTTGTTTCGCTGCGCGGGCTGGGCAGAGCAATGACCATGGATCTGGGTTTCAATCCGAAGAATGTTTTGCTTACGCAATTCGATCTGAGCCAGGCTGCCTATACTGGCGAGGCCGCCGATCATTCCAGCGCCAGCTACTGGAAAAGGTCTCGCAGATCCTAGGAGTGAAGCAGCAGGCTACTCGAATACCACGCCGCTCTCCGGCGACACATTTGTCTCTGCTGTTTTCTCTCAACAAAGTGCCGATTTCAGGCCCTCAAACAAAGCGTTTTATGCATATAACCTCGTATATTTTTTTGCATCATCTTATCGGCCTTTTGTTGGGCACTTTAATTTGCAGGGATGAATTGAGATTGGTGCGTCCCAGTCGGAAAAGCAAACACAAAATTCAGTTGCATCCCATCATAAGATTTCGCCAACAGGATCACAGGTCAGCCGCATTCTGCAATATCCCCAGCCGCTCTTTAGGAAAGTATTTTTGTCCGGCGCGATGAGGAGGTTTTAATGTAGCGCCGGGCTTTAGCCCGGCATCTCCTTAGCTTCTTCTGCCGTTTCCGCGTCTTCGCGCGCGTGTTTTGGCCTTACCGAAGCGCCTTCTTTCCCCAGCTTCTTCATCATCGCCGCCGCATTTCGGTTCCGCGGATTCATAGCCACCGACTTCTCATAGTTTTGAATCGCCAGATCTTTCTGCGCATCATCCATGTACGCTTCCGCCAAACTGTCATAGGCATTGGCGGATTCGGGGTAAAGCCACGCGTTTAGTTGGAACAATTGGATCGCGTCCGCGTTCTGTTTTTTCACTTTCAGGTAGACATAGGCAAGATTATTCACGTAGCTTTCGCCGAGCCGATGCCGCTTGGGGCAGGCAGTGGGGGCGGCGGAGAATACCTTGCTCGACCCAACATGCCAGAGCCCTACACTCCAGCTGAAACCCGTGCTATGGGAGAAGGGCGAAGTCCACGGGCTCCCTACACTTACGGGGGATCTGGACGGAGCCGTCAACGCGATCAACGACCTGGGCCAGGCCGTCGGCTTCTCCGGTACAGGCGTTTGCGCAAATGAGTTTCTTCACGCAGTGCTCTGGCAAAACGGCACGGTGACGGACCTCGGCAATCTCGGAGGCACGACAGGCAACAACCCGCAAGACATCAATAACCAATCACAAGTGGTCGGCGTTTCCAACCTGCCCGGTGATTTAACCTCTCACGCCTTCCTCTGGCAGAATGGGATAATCCGCGACCTCGGCACACTTCCCGGAGACTTTTCCAGCTACGCCGGCAGCATCAACAACAACAGCCAAGTGGTCGGCCAGTCATGCGATGCGAATTTTAACTGCCGCGCATTTTTCTGGGAGAACGGCGTGATGACCGACCTCAACACTCTCACTCCCGCGGGCTCCCCGCTGTTTCTGGTGATCGCCTTCGGCATCAATTCCAGCCGCGAGATCACAGGCCTGGGAATAACCAGCGCCGGCGAAGCTCACGCTTTCCTTGCAACTCCGGACAATGGCAGCGCCGGCGGCGCAAAACCAAAGCTGGCATTACCCGAGAATCTCCGTCAGTTTATTCAGCGGAGGCTGCATCGCGGGCCCAAAGTTCATACGAGAGCCCAATGATCATCAGAAAACCAGGCATCGTGAGCTGACAATGTCCGCGCCGCGCCGATGGCCCGCACCGTGGCTCTTCAGTCTGCTGATCCTGCCCCTGGGAATTAATGTCGGCTTTAAGGCCACGCCACTGCCTTTTCTACTCGCGAAAGCCGGCGTTCCGGTGGATCACATCGCGCGCATCAGCTCGATCGTGAACCTTCCGGGTACATTCATTTTTCTTTCCTCTCCGCTCGCGGACATCAAGCTGCGCCGCCGCACCTGGCTGTCGGTCGGAGCCTTCGGCTGCGCACTCTTTGCTTGCATCTACGTTCCGCTGATTGGCCCGAAGCATGTGACCTTGATGACCATGCTGATTCTCACGGCCGGTGTGGCCGAATCGCTCATCATGGCCGGATGCGGCGGCCTTATGGTGAAAGCACTCTCCCTGGCTGCCCAAGCGGAAGCATCCGCATGGTGGCAGGCGGGCTTTCTAGGAGGGGGCGCTTTTGGAGGCGCAGCCATCCTGTGGCTCGCGACCCGATTGCCAATTCTGTTTGTAGGCCTTTGCACCGCGGCTCTGATTGCGTTGCCGGGGCTGCTTCCCTTTTCGATTTCGGAGCCTGCGCCAGGACCATCTCCATCGTTGCGCGAACTCTTCAAGGGTATCGGTAAAGAGATTTGGGATGTGATTCGAACACCCGAGCGCCGCTGGAGCGCTGCGCTTCTCGTTGCTCCCGGAGGAACTGGCGCCGCAATGTTTTTGCTCCCCGGCCGTCGCTTCTCATTACGGTGTGGGAGCAACCGGCGTCACGTGGATCAACGGCGTCGGCGGAGGCGTGCTGATGGCCTTCGGCTCGCTCTGCGGCACTCTGATTCCTTCCGATTGGGATCGACGTTTGATGTACGCGTTTGCCGGTCTGTTGAACGCGTGCGCTGCTCTGGTCTTAATCGTTGCAAATCGTCCTTCGATTTATCTGGCGGGCACAGCGCTTTATCTAATCACCAACGGATTCGGCTGGGCGTGGTTCACGGCATTGACGGCCGAGGTCGTTGGCCTTGAGGTACGGGACGCGAGCACGCTCTTCACGATCCTCAACTCCGCGGGAAGCATTCCTTTGATTTATATGATTTGGCTCGATGGTGCGGGCTACCGGCACTTCGGCGTACACGGTTTGCTGTGGACGGATGCTGTTGCCAGCCTGCTAGTGTGCGCGATAGTTTTTCTAGTGTTTGTCGTCCGCGGTTTGGGCCTGCGGCGTGTTCCCAGACCGGGGATTTTTCCAGCGAAACCTACGTGATGACTAGGTCCTTTGCGCCGACACAACACTGCATTGGCTATCGATGAAACCGCAGTTCCACGGTTGGGAGTGGATCGTCGGCAACCCTTCCCCAACTGCAAAGCCCGTCAAGTCCCCGGCTCGATGCCAATGCGATCATTCACGGCTGATCGAATCCGCTGCTTGCAGCCGAGGTTACGTTCAGTCGTTTGAACCGAGATGTGCCCCAGAAGGAATTGGATCTGCTCCAACTCGCCTCCCGAAGCATGGCAGAGCCGAGCACAAGTCCGACGCAGGTCATGCGGCGCTAATTTCGCGATGCCAACAGTCTTGGCGGACTCCCTCACAATGTGCCAGACTGCTTTTTCTGTGATCCCCTCTCCCCATGCCCTCCCGACCTTATTGACCCTTCGGAACAGCTTCCCCCTGTCAATCGCGGCCGCTACGAGCCAGTCGTTCACCTCATTTCGCACCCAGTCGGGCA
>DATEGH010000131.1:0-5506 GCA_035280185.1 Terriglobales bacterium | reverse complement strand
CTGGTCGGTGAAGTCGAAGGGCAGAACGTCAGAGTCGGCCATGCGCATTACGGCTGTTCCGGCAAACTGGGCCAGCGCGCGTCCGTAAACGAACTTCGTGTCGTCAAAGTGAGTGAACCAATAGAAGTCGTCGTAGATGGAGTGATACTCGCCGCCCCGCCCTTCGCCGCCAAAACGTAGATCGGCCGCCGCGATTCCGGCGTGATCGAGGAACGACGCATAATCCGATCCATCGCCCAGCGCGCGGATCCTCAGGTCAGAACGCCGCCGCAACTCTTCGCTCTCTTCGCCTTTTGCGCCGGCGATGCGCGACAGGTGCGCGCGGTCCCACACGGAAATCTGCTTTTCCGGATCTTCCACATCGCGCGCTACGCCGTTAAAGAAGCGCTCCAGCGAATGTGATCCGCTGATGCGCAGAAAACCGCGGCCATTGTTGTCAGAATTGAAGTACGAAACGGCGTGTTGTTCGAGATCGGCCAAGTGCGTTTCCAGCCATTCCGTGGAACCGAGCAGGCCGGGCTCTTCGCCGTCCCACGCGGCATAAATAATGGTGCGCTTGGGTCGCCAGCCCTGCTTGTAAAGCTCGCCTAGCGCGCGAGCTTCTTCCAGTTCCGCGACCATACCACTCAGGGGATCGCTGGCTCCGTTCACCCAGCCATCGTGATGATTCCCGCGGATCACCCACTGGTCGCCCGAATCGGAGCCCGGCAGCTTCGCAATCACGTCGTAAAGTCGCTTGGTGTCCCAGTTGGCTTTTACCACCAGATGCACCTTGGCCGGTCCCGGCCCTACGTGGTAGGTGATGGGCAGCGCCCCGCGCCAGCTCTCCGGAACAACGCGGCCCTTGATAGTTGCCAGCAACGGCTGAGCGTCGGCATACGAGATCGGCAGCACCGGAATCTTGGTGATCAGCGGAGAGTCTTTGATCGCCAGCCGCTTGGCTCCGGGAACCGATCCCCAGCCCGGCGTCAGCGGATCGCCCGCGTAGTACGTGTCTGCGACCGAGCCGCGCTGCACGCCATCCTTGGGGCGTCCGGGACCTTCAGGAAAAACATCAGCGCCGCCGTAACCATCGTCAGCCGGATCGCTGTACAGGATGCAGCCCAGCGCGCCGTGCTCCGCCGCAACCTTCGGCTTGATCCCGCGCCAGGAATTTCCGTAACGCGCAATCACGATCGCGCCCTTCACGGAAACGCCCAGCCGCTGCAGTTCCTCGTAGTCGTCGCGCGTGCCGTAGTTCACATAAACCAGCGGACCGGTGACATCGCCATCAATCGAATAAACGTTATAGGTCGGCAACTGCTCCGATTGCTGATTGGAAGTCGGGTCTCCCGCAACTGGCGGCTCCTGCAGCTTGGCAACGAAGCGCGTCGGCTCAATCAACTCCACATGCCGCTCTTTCGGCGTGGTAAACAGGACATCGAAATTTTCGATCTGCGCGTCCCATCCCCATTCTTTAAACTTGCTCAGCATCCATTCTGCATTCTGCTTGTCCCAGGGCGATCCCACGTGGTGCGGATGTGCGCTCAGCAGGCGCATATACTCACGAATGTTGTCCGGGTTGGGAATGGCTTTGAATTTGGCTTCCCAGTCGCGCTCAGTTTGCGCCGAGTTGCTAAAAAAGCCTTGCAAGACGTGGGGAGGCGCGGCTTTTTCGCCGACTTTCTGTTGCTGGGGCACAACGGCGCCCAGAGTGAAGACAATCGTGCACAATAAGAACGCGGCGGCAAGAAATTTCATGAAATGGGTCTCCATGGGAAAGCGGGCCATTATAAATGCACGGAGTTGATTTACTCGGCTTCATCGCCGGAACGCTGACCACGCTCTCCTTTATTCCGCAGGTGCACAAGTCCTGGCGAACGCGGAGTTGCACCGATCTTTCGCTCGGCATGCTGCTCGCCTTCGGCGCCGGCATTTTGCTGTGGCTGATTTATGGCCTCATGCTGCATGCCGCGCCCATCATCGTCGCCAATGCCGTCACACTGGCGTTGATTCTCGTGCTGTTGGCAATGAAGATGAAATACCGCACGAGAAGAAGCTGAGTAGCTGAGGAGTTGCTACACTGAAACGTGAGTACGTCTGAGATCATCCTGCTCTTCTGCGCTGCTCTGCTGGGCGGCGCTGTAAACTCCGTCGCCGGCGGCGGAGGCTTCATCGCTTTTCCCGCGCTGCTGTTCACCGGCATGCCTTCCATCAATGCCAATGCCACAAATACTGTTGCATTGTGGCCGGGAACGGTGGCTTCCACCGGCGCCTATCGCAAAGCTCTGAGCGCGAAATTGCTGAAGCAGATTCTCCCGCTCATCATCATCACTTTTCTCGGGAGTATCGTGGGCGCGAAATTGCTGCTGAAAACGCGCCAATCAACCTTCGACCACATGGTTCCCTGGCTGCTCCTGGGCGCGACCGTGCTCTTCAGCTTCGGCGGAAAAGTCACTTCGTGGGTCACGCGCCATCACACCGAAGGCCGACTCTCAACGCGGCGCATCATCGGCGTCACCGTGCTTCAAGCCGGTGCGGCAGTCTATATCGGATACTTCGGCGCAGGCGTCGGCATCGTCATGCTGGCATTGCTCGCCATCATGGGGATGGAAAATATTCATTCTATGAACGGCCTGAAAACGCTGCTGGCTACGTGCGGCAACGCCGTGGCGGTGGTCATCTTTATCATCGCTCGTGCCGTGTTCTGGCCGCAGGCTCTGCTGATGGTTTGCGGATCAGTGCTGGGCGGCTACGCCGGCGCTTGGTACGCCCAGAAAATGGATCCGAAGAGAGTCCGGTACATCGTGATCGCCATCGGCTACAGCATGGCGGCCTATTTCTTCTGGCGAGTGTATGTTTACGGCAGGATCTGAGCCCCAAATTTGACCCACTCCGGCGTATCACGCTAAAATTACGAGGTTTGCAAGAGATGTGGTTCCTGCCTGTGTAGGCTGCGAGCAAACCTGCAAGACCAGCAATCCTCAAGTTTATCTAAGTCCTTTCCGCCGTGAGATTTGGAAGGGCGCGGGAGAGAGTTATGTACGCGGTGATTCGCGCCGGGGGCAAGCAGTATCGCGTTGCGCCCGGAGACGTAGTAAGAATGGAAAAGCTGCCGGCCAACCAAGGCGATACGGTGGAGTTTAACGATGTGCTGGCGGTCAGCGGCCAGGAAGGCCAGATCGGGCCGGGAGCAGGCGTCGTGGTCAGCGGCCAGATCATGGAGAGCGGCCGCGCCGATAAGATTCTGGTCTTCCACTTCAAGCGCAAGAAGCAGTACAAGAAGATTTACGGCCATCGCCAGCCGTTCAGCGCAGTCCGGATCACTGAGATTGCTTACGACGGGCAGAAGTTCTCCGCGCCGGAGTTGCCGGCTAAGAAAGCCAAGCCCGCTCGTGCCGCAGAACGCGAAGAGGCCGAAGCCACGGCAGTAAAAGCCAAAGCGGCTGCTCCCAAGAAGAAGGCAGCCAAGAAGTCGCCGGCCAAGAAGAGCGCGGCGAAGAAGACCAGCAAAGGCAAGAAGAAGTAATTTCTGAGGAATTTTGTTATGGCACACAAAAAAGGATTAGGCAGTTCCAGAAACGGGCGCGACTCCAACGCGCAGCGGCTGGGAGTGAAAGCATTCGGCGGACAAATTGTCCCCGGCGGCAGCATCATCGTGCGCCAGCGTGGCACGCGCATCAAGCCGGGCGCAAATGTCGGTCGCGGCAAAGACGATACGCTTTTCGCCAAGGTCAGCGGCCGGATCAAATTCGTGGACAAAGGCACCGGCGGGCGTTACGTCCTGATCGAGCCGCAAGAGCTGGCAGAAGCCTAAGCTTCGCCGCGAAACTCACACATCAGCCCCGCCGCAAGCGGGGCTATCATTTTGAAGTCATGAAAGGAGCACGCCATGGCCACCACCAACACCGGAACCGGCAAAGAGCGCCTGGTGCGCAACATCTCTGATACGGCTCTCTGGGTCGCCTGCTTCCGCGCGCGCGAAACCGAGCGTCCGGATGCGTTGTTTCGCGATCCCTATGCGCGCAAGCTGGCGGGCGAGCGCGGTGAGCAAATCGCCACAGCCACAGCCAAGGCGCATCCTGACTGGCCGTACGCCGCGCGCACCGTGCGCTTTGACCAGATCATCTGCGAGCAGATCCAGCAGGGAACCGATCTCGTCATCAATCTTGCTGCGGGACTCGACACGCGCCCATATCGCATGGAACTGCCGGCATCGCTGCAGTGGGTGGAAGTGGATCTACCGGAGATCCTGGACTACAAAGAAGAAATTCTGGGCGACGCACAGCCGCGATGCCGGTTCGATCGCGTCCGCCTGGACTTGTCCGATGTTCCAGCGCGGCAGAAGCTTTTACAGGAGCTCGGCCGTCGCGGGACCAACGCCCTGATCATCACTGAAGGGCTGCTCGGGTATCTGGAGCGCGATCAGGTTCTGGCTCTTGGCCGCGATCTGGCCGCGCAGGCCAGCTTCCGCAACTGGGCGATTGATTTGTGCTCGCCCGGGCTGATTAAAATGCTGCAGAAAAACCTCACCGTCCTGAGCGATGCCGGGTCTCCGCTGAAGTTCGGTCCGGAGGAAGGCCCTGATTTCTTTCGTCCTGCCGGATGGAAACCCGTGGAGGTCTACTCCATGCTGAAGACCGCTGCCCGGCTGAATCGTGTGCCGCTGATGCTCAAGCTGTTTTCCTTTCTACCGGAGTCGAATGGCCGCCAGGGCTCGCGTCCATGGGGCGCGGTATGCAGGCTGACGAGAACCAAGCAGACTGCCCTGTAAAATCAAGGTTAGAAGTTGTTTCTGGCAATTTTATGATGTTCATTGACGAAGCAGTGATTCGCGTGAAAGCCGGTGATGGCGGCAATGGCTGCATGGCTTTCCGGCGCGAAAAGTTCGTTCCCCGCGGCGGCCCTTCCGGTGGCGATGGTGGCCGCGGCGGCGACGTGATCATGGAATCTAGCGAGCGCCACAACACGCTCATCCATTTTCGCTTTAATCCTGAATACAATGCCGAGCGCGGACGCCACGGTGAAGGCTCCAACTGCACCGGGCGCGATGGCGAAAACGTCGTGCTCAAAGTTCCGGTGGGGACGATAGTTTACGACAAGGACTCAGGCGAGAAGATGTTCGACTTCTCTCAGCCTGACCAGCGCCTTGTAGTGGCCCACGGCGGCCGCGGCGGACGCGGCAATCAGCACTTTGCTACCAGCACGCATCAGGCCCCACGCGAACACGAACCGGGCAAGCCGGGAGAAGAACGCACCTTGCGCCTGGAGTTGAAGCTGCTGGCTGACGTGGGGCTGGTCGGTTACCCCAACGTCGGCAAATCAACACTCATCTCGCGCATCTCTGCCGCAAGGCCCAAGATCGCCGATTATCCTTTCACCACGCTTCAGCCGAATCTGGGCGTCGTAACCATTGGCGAAGCGCCGCACGAAGACAGCTACGTGGTTGCAGATATTCCCGGCCTCATTGAAGGCGCTCACACCGGCACCGGGCTGGGCACGCAATTTCTGCGGCACATCGAGCGCA
>DATEGH010000130.1:0-12716 GCA_035280185.1 Terriglobales bacterium | reverse complement strand
GCCAGCACTACTTTTTCACGCATAGTTACTCCTCGCCCGGGCGCGGCCCATCCCGCTGCCCAGCAGCATTAACAGAATTGCTTTTTGCACGTGCATGCGGTTTTCCGCCTGATCGAATACCACCGACCGCGGTGAATCGATCACCTCCGCTGTCACTTCCTGCCCACGGTGCGCGGGAAGACAATGCATGAAGAGAGCGCTCGGCGCAGCCAGCGCGAACAGCTCCTGGTTCACCTGATACGGAGCGAAGATGGCGGCGCGCTGCGCGGCTTCATCCTCCTGACCCATGCTGGCCCAGACGTCGGTGTAAATGGCATTCGCGCCTTTCACTGCAAGACCTGGATCGTTGGTGATCTCAATGATCGCTCCGGTAGTGCGTGCAATCGCTTTGGCTGCGACGGTGATCTCAGGATTGGGTTCGTAGCCGGCGGGCGTGGCAATCGAGATGCTCGTTCCCAGAGCAGCCGCAGCCAGCATCAATGAATGGGCCACGTTGTTGCCATCGCCGACATACGCCAGATGCACGGTACGCAAGTCGCCGAAGTGCTCCTGAAGAGTAAAGAAGTCGGCGAACGCCTGGCAGGGATGCTCCACGTCGCTCAAGGCGTTGATCACCGGAATCCGAGTGTTCTGCGCCATCTCGATAATGGTCTGGTGCTCGTAGGTACGCAGCACTACTGCATCCACCCAGCGCTCGATGTTGCGTGCGACGTCACAAACCGGCTCCCGCTCGCCTAGTCTCGAGCGCGTCTGATCCATAAAGAGCGAAGTCCCGCCCAAGCTGGCCATGCCTGCTTCAAAGGTCAGGCGCGTCCGCAGAGAGGCCTTCTCGAAGAACAGCACAAGCTGCTTGCCCGCCAACGCCCCGCGAAAATCTGCCGGACGATGCTTGATGATGTTGGTGAGATCGAAGAGCGAGCGCGTCTCTTCGGGAGAAAAGTCCTGCGCCGAGACGAGGTCGCGGCACAAAGACACCTGCTCCACGGGCGCGCTTACAGGGGCAATATCAAACATCCGTGCTGACATCATCTGCTCCTCCTTTGGGCCACTCCGGCCAATTGCCTGGAATTTGCGGTGAGTACCTGGTCCAGCTTGGTAATGACTTCGTCCACGTGCTTGTTCTTGATAATGAACGGCGGCAGGAAGCGAAGTACCGTTTCATCGGTGCGGTTGAGGATCACGCGGCGCTCCAGCATCTGCTGGACGATTGCTTTGGCAAGGTCGGCGGATTCAATCTCCATGCCTATCATCAGCCCCAAACCCCGAACTTCTTTGATGGATGGATGCGAGGCTTGCAGCTTCTCCAGTTGGGTCATGAAGTACTCGCCGGTCTTCTGCACGTGCTTGAGCAGCTTCTGCTTCTCAAGAATTTGCAGGAGTTGCAGCGCCACGCTGCACGCCAGCGGACCGCCGCCGAAAGTGGTCCCGTGCATTCCGGGATGAATGCACTGCGCCACGCGTTCACTCGCCAGCAGCGCGCCCAGTGGGAGTCCGCCGGCAATTGGCTTGGCCACGGTGACCAGATCGGGCTGAATGCCGTAGTGCTGATAGGCGAACCAGCGTCCGGTGCGACCCATCCCGCTCTGGATTTCGTCGGCGATCAGCAGTGCTTTGTTGCGGCGAGCCAGTTCAAATGCGCGTTGCGCGAATTCGCGGCTCACGGGACGGATTCCGCCCTCGCCTTGAATGAACTCAAAGCCGATGGCGCACACTGAGGAATCAAACTTCTTTTCCAGGTCGGCGACATCGTTGAACTTCACAAACTCCACGCCAGGCACAACCGGAGTGAAAGGAGCGCGGTATTTCTCTTTATGTGTGGTTGCCAGCGAGCCAAAGGTGCGGCCGTGGAAGGCATGTTCCAGAGCCAGAATTCTCCACTTTGGTTCCGAACCGGTCGCGCAGTTCTCTTTGGCGAAGGCGCGCGCGAGCTTCAACGCCGCTTCCCACGCTTCCGTACCGCTGTTGGTGAAGAAGGCGCGGTCCATTCCGCTGATCCTGGTGAGCCCGGCTGCAAGCTTTCCCTGGTACTCCGTATAGAAGAGGTTCGAAGTGTGGATCAGGAGCTTCGCCTGGCGCGCGATGGTCTTCGAAATCGCAGGATGCGCATAGCCCAGAGCGTTTACGCCAATGCCGCTGAGGAAATCGAGATACTTGCGCCCTTTGTGATCGTAGACGTGGACGCCGCTGCCCTTCGTCAGCAGCACTGGATAGCGATCGTAGGTCGCCAGCAACAGCTTGGATTCGAGTTTTTTTACCTGCTCCAGGTTCACGCGACCAGCACCTCCGTGCCTGATTCGATCTTGCTGAAATAGAAGTCGGGAAGGATTTCCACCTGGTCAGCGGGCAAAATGCGCACGCGTCCCACGCCGTGCAGCAGGGCATTGCGACATGCATCCATCTTGGGCAACATGCCGCCGCTGATCACGGATTTCGCAGCCAGAGCCGCCGCAGCATTCAGATTGAGCCAGCGCACTACCAGCCCATGCTCGTCTTTCACTCCGGCAACATCAGTCAGGAAGATGAGCGCGTTCGCGCTGCAGGCGATGGCACACGCTGAAGCCATCTGGTCGGCATTGACGTTGTAGTACTCGCCGTCGCTTCCCAGGGCAACGCTCGAAATCACAGGAACGCAGTCCTGCTCCCAGATGGTGCTGATCCAGCGCGGATCGGCGGCGGAGATTTCTCCAACGAATCCCAGATCGTGCCCATTCGGAGCTTTCTTGCGCGCGCGGAAGGCCAATCCGTCACCGCCGCACAAGCCGACAGCGGATTGGTTCACCTGCGCCAAAGCGGCGACTAATTTTTTATTCATGTGGCCAGCCAGGACCATGACGGCGAAGTCGCGCGTCTCAGCGTCAGTAACACGCAAGCCGTCAATGAACTCGCTGGATTTTCCGACTTGCTTGAGAATGCGAGTCAGCGCCGCGCCGCCGCCATGAACCACCGCGACCTGATGCTCTGCCGCGAGTTGCTTAATTGCCAGTGCCGCGCGCTCGAGCAGGGAAGAATCTTCCAGAGCGGCGCCGCCGAGTTTCACTACAATTTTCACCGCAGTCCCTCCTCTTCGCTCCATCCAAACATCACATTCATGTTCTGTACGGCTTGACCGGCAGCGCCCTTCATCAGGTTGTCCAGGCAAGCGACCAGCACCACCCGCTTCCGATCCGGCGCGAGAGCAAAGCCGATGTCGCAGTAGTTGCTGTGCAGCGAGTACTGGATCTGCGGCAGCTTGCCGGCAGGGAAGACTCGGACCCAGGGTGAGCCGGCATAAAAAGCCTTTATCGAGTGTTCAATCTCCTGCGGCTCCGCCGGCGACTTCAGCCGGAGGTAAATGGTGGAAAGGATGCCGCGCGGAATAGGGAGCAGGTGCGGAGTAAAAATCAGTTGTTCCGACGAGAGTCCGAGCTGCTCCAGAATTTCTCCGGTATGCCGATGATTGAATACTGAATAGGCCGAGAGGTTCTCCGCCACTTCGACAAAATGTGTCTTCTGCGTTGGCTGTTTCCCAGCGCCGGACACTCCGGACTTGGAGTCGCACACGACGCCGTAATCGAGATCGACGAGTCCCGCACGAATGAGCGGAGCGAGAGCGAGGATGATGGATGTTGAGTAACAGCCGGCGTTGGCTACCAGAGTTGCTGATTTCAGCCGCTCGCGATGCAGTTCCGGGATTCCATACACCGCCTGCGCAGTCAGCCGCTCGGCCAATTCTGGGTCGGCATCGTGAAAGTTGTAGATGGCCCGCGACTCGCGCTGAAGTAACCTCCACGCGCCGCTCAGGTCCACCACGCGCACGCCCTGGCGCAGGGCTTCGGGGACCAACTCGCGCGCAACGTCGTGTGGTGTGGCCAAAAACAGGACATCAACGCCGTGCGCGCGCAGTGCCTTCCATTCGAAAGGCTGAAGAGGAAAGCCGCCATTGCCGCTGACGTGAGGATAAACATCATCGAGTTGCGCAGGACCGTCTTCCGCTCCGCGCGTGAACAAGACGGGCTTCTTGCTCCGCGGATGGCGAGAGAGCAGCCGGGCGAGTTCGAACCCGGCGTAGCCGGTGGCCCCGACCACAGCAGGCTGGATGGTTGCAGGCATCAGGCGCGCATCGCCTCAAGCCGTGATTGAAGCTGCTTCGCCTGACGGTTATTCCCGGAGATGATGAGAATCGTGTCGTCGCCTGCCACAGTGCCGACGACTTCATCCCAGCCTTCGGCATCAATTGCAACAGCTACCGGCTGCGCGCTTCCGGCGACGGTCTTTACGACAAGAAGGTTCTGCGCGCGGCGCACTTCCCGCACAAATTCGCGCACCACGCGCGATGCAGCAGGCAGCGGCTCAGGCGTGCCGTCGCCGTTGGGGAGAATGTAGCCTTCCTGCGTTCTTACAAGCCGGAGTTCGTTGATGTCGCGCGAGAGCGTGGCCTGCGTCACACGAAAGCCCTGCTTGCCCAGCAGCTTGCACAACTCCTGCTGGTTGGGCAGCGGCCCATCCTGGGCAAGCTCGAGAATCGTCTGCTGGCGCAAAAGCTTGGTCATGAGGAATAATTATGCAACGCGATGCATAATTATTCATAGCAGCAGAGCAGGTTGTCAAGAGGAAAATTGTCCGATAGGAGGCCGGGATCTTTGATGAATACGACCGCGCGTTGGAGGAGACCAGGCTCGTCGAAGTGATTGACTCCGAGGAAAAGCTTGATTTGAAGTTTCGAACAAGGTTATGCAGGGCTAAAAGCCCGAGTTTTTGAGATGCAAGGCGGCGGCACGACTAAAAGTCATGCCCTGACACTTCTGGCCGTTTGTCGGGAGTGAACTGATCCAGCCGTTTTCTCAGCTTGCCGGCATCATGACGATCGGCATCGTGGGAGTCTGGCTTCCGCCCCGAGGCTCCACAGTTACGGCAAAAGCCTGGGCCTGTATGCCGGAACTATCCATGGCGTGCATCATCAGCGTGTTGCCCTTTTTGTCAGGCTCAAAGGTGCCCGCAGGCATGGGCGCTCCGCTCATCGGAATCAGCCAGAGTTCGTAGACTTTGTTCTGAGGAAGCGGCGAGAGATTGTTGGCCAGCAGAAGAACGTGGCCCTTCTGCGGCTCGTAGATTGTCTTCACCTGTGGCTGCGGCGGCGTTTTGGCCGCGACGAGAGTCATGCGAACGGCCGCGGGGTCGTTCAGCATCGCCATGACTTCATGCGCCAGTGCAGCGTCGTGCTGCTCCTGAGCGAACTGCTGGACGAGGTTGTCATTCTTGCGGCGAAGCTGCGAGTTATCGAGCATCAGGCCAATGCTAATGACGGCCAGCACGATGGCAACGAACACTGGCGCCCACGTCATCCAGCGCGGACGCAGACGTCCCACCACGAAATGGGACCTGCTGTGCTTCTCCTGCCGAGGCTCCGCGGCGATGGCCTGCATCAGCCGCTGGCGCGCACGCTGCGGCGGCTGCGGACCGGTGGCGGACAGGGCCAACAATGCCGTGTCGGCACGCAGCGCTTCCAGCTCGCGGCGACATTCGCCGCAGCTTCCCAGATGTGATTGGAGCTCCGCTATTTCGCGCTGATCGTCCAACGCGTTCACGGCGTAAAGCGCCAAACTATCAGCGAATTGTTCGTGCTCTTTCATGCAAATGCTTTTCTCAGCGCCAGCAGCCCGGAGCGGATGCGGGTCTTGATGGTGCCCAGCGGCTCTCCGGTTTTGCCTGCGATCTCAGTGTGCGTGAGGCCTTCAAAGTATGCCATCTCCAAGGCTCTTCGCTGCTCTGCAGGCAACAGCGCCAGCACCGCCCGTACTTTTTCGGCTACTAGCTTCTGTGCGGCCTCATCCTCCAGGTTGACTCCGCTCGCAATCTGAAGCTCGGAAATATCATCTTCCAGGGGACGCCTGCGCAGCCGGTCAATCGCTCGATTGCGCGCGATCACCGCCAGCCATGGAGCGAGCCGCCCGCGTTCGGCGTCAAAAGTCTGCGAGTTGCGCCAGAGCTGGAGAAAGACTTCCTGCAATACATCTTCGGCAGCCATGGCATCGCCCAGCACACGCAGAGCGACGCCATACACGACGCCCGAGTAGCGGTCGTAGAGCTCGCCCATGGCAGTTTCGTCTCCCGCACGAATGCGCGTAATCAGCGCAGCTTCATCCTTTGCGTTCGATGCCTGCGTGCCAGAACTGCGCATTCTTCTTCCTTCAAAGGTACGAGAGTTCGTTGCTGATCGGATGCCCGGAAACGGCGCTGATTCTGCGGACAGATCCGAAACCTCGAAATCCATTTCTGGTTTGGCTTCGTACCTAGTCCGGGAATCGAGCAAGTTGACTCGAGTCCATCCAAGATACCAACAAGCAGAGAGGAGACTCAAATGAAGAAAGCGTTACCCGTGTTGCTCTTCGTGGGACTCACGGCCGGGATGGCCGTGGCCAAGACGGGAACCTGGCATGGCTGGGTGAGCGATGCCAAATGCGGCGCCAAAGTTGATGCCGATTGCGCCAAGAAGTGCGCCGATGCCGGCCAGGCCTTGGTGTTCGTGAACAGTGCCAAATCCGTTATTCCGGTGACCAACCCTGAAGTGCTGAAGGGCCACGAAGGCCATCATGTTACGGTGAAGGGCAACCTTGAAGACGGCAAGCTGACCGTCTCCAGCGTTTCCATGATGAAGGACCAGATGCCCCCGAAGTAAGTTTTTCTTGTCCCATTGCTTTCAGGTTTTTGGCCTGCAGGCTGGTCTTGCAGGCCATTTTTCTTGAACTTCACAAAGAGAAGCTGGAGCTAAGATGCTGAAAGCAAGCAGTTTGATCCTTATGTCACCGGCCTTTGGATGGACGATCTAATATATTGCCGAGAAGCGGCTGTGGCTCTGTGAGTTTGGTTACCGCGGCTCATTTCGTCGGCTTCAGGCAGAGCAAAGCAAGGCTATAATCGGCAGTAACTCTATGCCCCTGTTTTGGTTACGGGTCGCCCTTTGTCTGTATGCGGTAGGTCTTTTTTATGCACTGGCCTCGGTCTGGGGTGGCGCAAAAATCCTCACCCGCACCACCATGCCCGCGGTCGGGCTGGGGACGACCTTCCATTTCGTCGCCCTGATCGAAAATGCAATGCTCAGTCACACCTGGGCGCCCTCGTCGATGCATGAGCTTGAGTCGCTGCTGGCATTTGTGTTGATGGTCTTCTTCTTTTTTGTTTATGCGCGGTATCAGGCGACTTCTCCCGGGCTGGCGGTTTTTCCAATCGTCTTTCTGCTTACTGCTTCGGCGGCGTTCGGCAAGACGCCGTCACCAGCAGCGAATCCCCTGTTCGTCAGCGCACAGTGGATCTACATTCATGTGGCGCTGATCATGGTGGGCTACTCGGCGCTCCTGTTTAGCTTTATCGCAGGAATTCTGTACCTGATTCAGGAGCGCAATCTTAAGAGCAAAACTGCGGCCGGGTTCTGGTCGCGATTGCCTGCGCTGGCAGTGATTGACGATATCGGCTACAAGTCCCTGCTCTGGGGATTTCCCTTTATGACTCTGGGGCTGATTGCCGGTTCCATCCTGGGCGAGGCGCGACTGGGAGCCAGCTACTTCTTTGACGCAAAAATTCTGCTCTCGATCCTGACCTGGGTGCTTTATCTGGTGCTGCTGTACTCGCGCTGGAGCGCGGGCTGGCGCGGGCGACGCGCAGCATTTCTTTCGAGCGCCGTCTTCGCCACGGCAGTGCTGGCTTGGGCGGCCAATAGTTTGAGCCATACGCATAGGTTTATTGCTCCATGAACTTTCACCTCATCGGCGTGAACCACAACAGCGCGCCCTTGGAGGTGCGGGAGCGGCTTGCTGTCTCCGAAGACCGGCTGCCTGAAGCCATTGGCGCGCTGGTGCAGCAGCCGGGCGTTGAGGAAGGCATGGTACTTTCCACGTGCAACCGGGTAGAAGTGCTTGCAAGCGCCAACCAGCAGCCGGACCTGCGGGATTTTTTACGCAACTACTTTGGCGTAAGTCCCGACGACATTCGTCCTCACATTTACGAATTTCAGGAGCGCGCGGTGGTGCGGCATGTGTTCCGCGTAGCTTCGAGCCTTGATTCCATGGTGGTTGGCGAGCCACAGATTCTGGGTCAGGTGAAAGAAGCTTATGCCGTCGCTCGCGGGCTGGGCGCGGTTCATTCGGCTTTGGAACAGCTTCTCTCGCGTGCGTTCGCGGTGGCGAAGCGCGTCCGCTCGGAGACGGCGATTGGCAGCTCCAGTGTCTCGATTGCCTCTGTCGCTGTTCAGCTTGCGGAGAAGATTTTCGGCTCACTGGAAGGGAAGACCGTCTATGTGGTCGGCGCGGGAAAGATGGCGGAACTGGCGGCGCGCCACCTGATCGCGCATGGGGCGACCCGGATCATCGTCAGCAACCGGACCTACGAACGCGCAGCGCAACTAGCCGAGGCCTTTGGCGGAAGCGCCGTTCCATTCGAGCGGCTGCATGAGACGGCGGAGAACGCCGACATCATTCTGACCTCCACCGGAGCTCCCGAGCCACTGTTCCACAAGGCCGACGGTGAAAAGCTACGCAGCCGGCGTCGCAATCGTCCGGTGTTCTTTATTGACATTGCGGTGCCCAGAAACGTTGCACCGGAAGTGAACAAGCTGGACGGCATTTTTGTTTACGACGTAGACGACCTGCAATCGGTGGCGGCCAGCAATGGCGTCGAGCGCAAGAAAGAGGCCGAGCGAGCGGAGAAGATCATTGAAGCTGAAGTGGATCGCTTCGCCAGCCGGATGAAGTCGCTGGCGGTTGTTCCGACCATTCTTTCGTTGCAGGAATATTGCGAAGCCATTCGCCAGGCGGAAATTGATCGCATTCGCGGCAGACTGGGCAAGATCAGCCCCGAACAGGAAGCCGCGATTGACGCCATGACACGCGGCATTATCAACAAGCTGCTGCACACTCCCATCACCACGCTCAAGTCCTCTGCCGCCGATCCTGAGGCTGCTACCATCGAAGACATGGTTCGCAAGCTCTTCAATCTCAACAGCAGGAAAGCCAAAGGCTGATGGCGACTTTACGCATCGGCTCGCGGGGCTCGCAGCTTGCGCTCTGGCAGGCCAACCACGTGGCCGATCTGCTGCGCCAGCAGGGTCACTCCCCGGAAATCAAAGTCATCAAGACCACCGGCGACAAGGTGCTGGACGTAGCTCTGGCTAAAGTGGGCACCAAGGGGATGTTCACCAAAGAGATTGAAGAAGCATTGGCGGAAAACCAGATTGATCTGGCAGTCCATAGTCTCAAGGACGTGCCTACGGAACTTCAGCCCGAATTTGCGCTCGCCGCTATTTTGAAACGCGAAGATCCGCACGATGCATTTCTTTCTGTGAGGTATCCGCGGCTGCAGGATCTTCCGGAGAATGCAAAGGTCGGCACCAGCAGTTTGCGCCGGCAGTGCCAACTCAAGGCGCTGCGGCATGATCTGGAGGTTATTCCTTTGCGCGGCAACGTGGACACGCGGCTGCGCAAGCTGCAATCGGGCGAATACGACGCCATCATTCTCGCCGCTGCCGGAATGCGACGACTGGGACTTCAGGAGCACATGCAAAACTGCATCTCTGCCGACCTGATGTGCCCCGCGGTCGGGCAGGGCGCGCTCGCAATCGAAACGCGCAGAAATGATGCAGCGACGTGCCAGATACTGGCTTTCATGGACGATTCCGAAACCCGCACCGCCGTCCAGTGTGAGCGGGCCCTTCTAGGCGCGCTGGGCGGAGGCTGCCAAGTGCCCATCGGCGCCTTTGCACAGAAGATTGGCAAACGAATGAAGCTGAGGGCCATGGTTGGACGGCCGGACGGCAGCGAGGTATTGCGCGAGTGGACCGAGGGCGATGATCCAGAAGAGCTTGGACTGGCTACGGCGCAGAAATTCCTGAGGCGCGGCGCACAGGACATCCTCAACGATGTTTACGGCGAGAGCGCTGCGGTGCCTAATCAGCCATGAACGGCCCTGCGCAAGCTGCCCTCGAACAGCCTCTCACAGGATGGCGCGTCCTGAATACGCGGGCAAAGGGGCAAAGCGCCGCTCTTTCAAACCTGTTGCGCGAGCGCGGCGCCGAGGTGATCGAGATACCTACCATCGAGATTAACCCTCCGCGTAGCTTCAAGCCACTTGATGCCGCGCTTAAGAGTGTCGCTGAATATGATTGGCTGATCCTGACCAGCGTGAACGGAGTGGATGCGGTTTTCTCCCGATTGAGGAAGCTGAAGATTTCGCCGGATACTCTCAGGCATTTGCAGATCGCCGCCATTGGGCCCGCGACAAAGAAGGCCATCGAGCGCCAGGGTCTTTCCATAACCGTGACTCCTTCAAAGTACATTGCTGAAGCGGTTGTGGACGCTCTGTGCGGGAAGACGGAAGGGAAGAAGATCCTGCTGGCGCGGGCCAAAGTCGCACGCGACGTGCTACCCAACGAACTCAGAAAAAACGCCGCTCAGGTGGATGTGGTGGAAGCCTACGAGACGAAAGTACCGGCGACAGCAAAATCCAAATTGCAGAAGCTGTTCGCAAGCGAGGAGAATCGTCCTGACGTGGTGACCTTCACCAGTTCATCAACGGCAACAAATTTTCTCAAGTTGCTGGACAAGAAACATCAGAATGTCTTGCGGGAAATCTGGCGGGCTTCTATCGGTCCCGTCACCAGCAAGACCCTTCGTGATGCCGGCTTTCCGCCCACAGTTGAAGCCCGCGAGTACACCATGAATGGTTTAGTGCTGGCCATCCTGGAACAGGTGCATAAGGCGGCGTCGCAGCAGTGGCTGGAACGGTTGGGATTGAAGGGGTGAGACATTCACCAGGTAAGAATTGCCAGAATCGCCGAAATTGCCAAACAATCCAAATTGAAGACAAACGGCGTGGCAGCAGATTTTCAATGTTGATGCTTTGGCATTTGTGGCAATCCGTTTTTGGGGCTGAATGCTGACTGCTGAGTGCTAGCTGCTTCTACTGGTAAAGATTGCACCCGCACTTCTCCGGCGGAACATACTTCTTCAGAAAGTCCGCGATTCGCGTGTAGGCGTCAATCTGGTTCTCGATCTTGGCGAAGCCGTGGCCCTCGTTTTCATACACTTTAAGTTCCACTGCTCCGCCACGTTTCTTGATGGCGGTCGCAACCTGCTCGGCCTCGGTTCGAGGGCAGCGCGGGTCGTTGCCTCCGGCCAGCAGTAGCACCGGCGCTTTGATCTGGTCAACAAAGTTGATCGGCGAGCGCTCCTGCAGGCGTGCTTTGTCTTTCATGGGATCGCCCATGGTGGCCATGTCGTACTCGCGCAACGCGGGGTCTTCGTTCTGGATCTCCGTGAACCAGTTGACGAAGGGAACAATGGGCACCGCGGCGGCCCAGTGTTCGGGAGTTTTCGTGACGGCCATCATGCTGAGATAGCCGCCATAGCTGCCGCCCAAAACGGCAATTTTCTTCGCATCCACATAGCCGGTTTTCGTCAGCCAATCGGCCGCGGCGACCACGTCTTGAAGGTCGCCTCCGCCCATGTCAAAGCGGTTGGCGTCCTCAAACTCTTTTCCATATCCAGTTGAGCCGCGATAATTCGGCGCGATCACGAAGTATCCCTGGTTCGCTAAATATTGAATCGATCGGCTGAAGGAGTTCACGGTTTGCCCTGCCGGTCCTCCGTGCAGGTAAACGATGGCGGCGTTCTTGCCGTTGCGTTCGGCATTGTAAGGAACGTACACCCAGGCGGAGATCTGCCACTTGCCGTCTTTGCTGGGATAGTGAACCAGGAAGGGCTGCACCATGTCTTGCGAGCGCACGCCTCCCACCAGCGAATTTGTTACCTGAGTCGATTTGTGCCCCACCAGGTCGTAGACCCACAGATCGTTCGGAGCATCTGCCCCATTGTGCGCATAGAGAAGCACTTTGCCTTGCTGGGAAAAAGGACTCTCCGCGCCGGCAAGAGTGTTGAGTCCTTTCGCCAGCGGCAATGTCTGCTGCTGATGGGTGCGCAAATCCTCGATGACGATATCGGTGTTTCCATCGACATTGGCTGTCCACGTGACCTGTGCGCCGTCAGGAGAAAACTTTCCTGCGTTAACCTCCCACTTGTCATTCGTGAGCCAGGTGATCTTCTTCGTCGCGACCCTCAGCAGACCCGCATTCTGATAGCCGTTTCCTGCATTCGATGTGAACAGCACCGTCTTGCCGTCCGGCGAAATGTCGGCGGCAAAAAATGCCTGCTCTCCTTGATGCGGACTCAGGTTGGTCGCGCGGCCGGTTGCGGCGTCGGCGATAAAGATATTCGCGTCTTTGAAAGCGGCGTCAGCCTGGGTGAATACGATTTTCTTCCCATCGCGCGACCAGATCGGCCCAAAATTGCTGCGGTTGGCCGGAGTGTTCGATGTGAGGTGAGTCACTTTCTTCGTGCTCCAGTCCATCACGTCAAGTTCGTAATTTGGCGCGGTCTTCGGCTTAATGCTGTAAGCAAGCTTCTCTCCGGCTGGCGACCACGCCGGACCTTCTTCTGACACTTCCGGCGTGTTGGTCAGATTCATCACCTGACCGCTCGTGGGCGAGACCAGGAAGATGTCCCACTGCTCGTTGCCGTCGTAATCGGATACGTAGGCAATCCAGCGTCCGGTGGGCGACCATGCGGGTGAAGCTTCACGCTGGTTGCTGACGGTAAGCTGCATCGGCCAGCCGCCTCGTGATGGCACAACCCAAAGGTTGTTGCGTCCGGTGATGTTGCTGATCAACGCAATCTGCTTGCCATCGGGTGACC
>DATEGH010000129.1:0-15905 GCA_035280185.1 Terriglobales bacterium | reverse complement strand
TCTAATAGATTTGAAATTGTTCCCCGATAGTCAGGAAAGCTCGTTGTCGTCAGGTCTCGTATTCGCCGCTCTCTTCTGGGCTTTTGCTGTTATGGCGTATACATTCTATGTGACCTTTTGGGGCTTTCACTGCCCCGTCTGCGGATGGAGGTTTGGCTCCGGCGAGAAATGCAGCTCTTGTGGTTTGCCGAGACACTCAGATGAGGTTCTCTCATTGCGTTGAAACTCCAGTTTCTGTTTCGCTTGGGCTGGGCTGCTAATTGCCAATTGCTAATTGCTAATTGCTCCTCCCGTTCACGCTCCCTTCTTCAGCCCGATCCCCGCTCCCGCCACTCTCTTCAAGAACTGCAACGTCTTCCCATTGAACTCTTCCACCTTCTCGTAGAGTCCGGCGTGAGCGCATCCTTCCAGGATCAGCAGCTCGGAGTCGCGGATTCCTTCCGTCATTGCCGGAGCGAACCGTGTCGAAGTCACCATGTCATGATCGCCGAACGTGATCTGGGTGGGAGCTGTGATCCTTCCAAGTTGCGCCGCGACGTCGTGCGATTTCACCGCATTCGACTGCTCGATGAACGAATCCACACTCTGGGCTGGGCGGCTGCGCACAAAATCCGCCAGTGACTGGATGTACTCCGGCTTCGTCGCATATAGCTCGGGGGTGAAGCACCACGGGAACAGCGCCTGAACCACCATGTCCGCAACATTTCCCAGTGCTTTGGCAGTCGCCTGCCAGCCTTCCACAACTGTCTTCACGAACAGGTCCGTGTTGGGCCAACTGCTGTGCAGCGAAAGCGACCTCACTTTTTCCGGATGCTTCGCCGCCAGCCACATTCCCACCGCTCCGCCCAATGATAGGCCGGCAACATGCGCCGACTGCACTCCGACGGCCCGCATGAAACCTGCAACATCGTCCGCAAGAATTTCTGTTGTATAAGCGCCACCCGGATTGTCGCTCTCTCCCGTGCCTCGTAGATCGAGCGAGATGCAGGTGAAATGTTTGGAATACTCCGGCGCCTGAAACGCATAACAGGCGTGATCGGCGGAGAGATACGGAATGAGCACAAGCGGTTCGCCGCTTCCTTGCTGCTCATAATTCACATTGAAGTTGTTGACCTTGATCTTCGGCATGAGACTTCCTCCTTGCGGAACGGCCTGGAACCGCGCTGGTCTTTACACGCTGGGTTTCCACCGGCAGGGGCACTGGAATAGTAGGCCTTCATTCCGGAGCTTTCAAGGCGGCTCTCGCGCTCCTAAGCGAGACAAGTATCAGGGCAGGAGTTTACCCAGGCCGAGAAACCGGGAGCTTTCCAGTTGACCATCTCAAATGACCATGTAAGAATGTCAGCGATATGCAAGAGATCAGCATTTCCGAGTTCAAAGCTAAGTGCCTGGCCCTCTTGGACGAGGTTAACAAGACCAGGAAGCCGATCCGCATCACGCGTCGCGGCAAGCCCATTGCCGAGGTGGTTCCGTCTGCCCCTGCGAAAAGAAATGTTGATTGGATCGGCTCCATGAAAGGCAGGATGGAGATCCTCGGTGATATCGTCTCGCCGGTGATCAACCTCGATGAAATTGAGGCGCTCAAAGAGTGAAGCTTCTGCTCGACACTCACATCTGGCTCTGGCTGTTCCGGGAGCCGGAGCGCATCGGCCGCAAACTGATGCGGGAAATCGGCAGAGGTGAGCACCAGATCTGGCTATCGCCGGTTTCAGTATGGGAAGCGCTTCTGCTGATTCGGAAAGGAAGAATCAAAATACAAGGCGACGTTGCGGCGTGGATTCACGAGATCACCGGCAGGTTTCAGCAAGCGCCTTTGACTCACGATATTGTTCTTGCCTCGTATGATCTGGCGCTTCACCAGGATCCTGCCGACCGTTTCCTCGTCGCCACGGCAAAGGTGCTCAATCTCACCTTAGTCACAGCAGATCGGCTTGAAAAACATTGACATCTTGGCCAATCGCTAGAGTCGCCTTTTCAGTTCGTGCGTTTCAGAGCCGGCCACATGTTCAAGGATCAGCGGCTATCCTCATCCAGCTTGATGAAATCCAGTCCTAGTGTGAATCGGCTCTACTTTCTCAACGGCGCCAATTCCCTTAGCCGTCCTTCCCGCAGATAGAGCCCGATCCACACCAGAATGGCGAAAATCACCGGTCCAGCGAAGTTTTCGCCGATACGCACGTGCGTTGCCGTTGCCCCGCCGAAATAGGCCGTAAGCAAAACTGCGCCGAAGACTGACGTCCGTGGAATCGCATAGATGAGCGCGCACACGATCTCCACAATTCCCAGCGGAATTACCAAACTTTCCGGATAGCCGAAATGGGCCATGCTCTGTAAAACTACCGGAGGCTTCAAGAATGCCATCACGCCGCCGAAGAAAAGCATGAGCACCGGCAGCGCGCTGATTACGCGTCCTGTCCAGAGCATCTTCTTTGAAGCCGTCGCAGTTTGGGTCCCCGTTTGCATCGATATTCCTCCCTTTGGTTGATCGGTCCATCATGCAGGAAATCGCCTGCATTGCCAATTCAATTTGCCGATATTATTCGACGATCAATGACAGCCGATGGCTTCAACAAATCGAGCGCTCAGAGTTCAAGAGACGCCAAGCTCAATTTTCTTCGCGACCCTGACCAACTCTTCCACTCCCGTCTGGAGACTTTTAGAAGCGAGCGCTCCGAAGCGCAGGAAGAGTCCATCATCCGTTGCGGACGCCATGCGATATCTGCTGAGCAATGCGAGATCTAATGAACTTGCCTTCGCTATCTTGCGGACGTAGGCGCCTCGCTGGTGGCGAATCAGCAGATGCATGCCTGCCGGATTGTCCGGCCAGCTCCAGCCCAGGGCCGCCAGCGGAGCAAGCCTTTCGATCAGGAGCTCTCGCTTGGCGCCGTAAACCGCGCGCATGTGGCGCAGATGAGATGCGAAATATCCTTCATCCATAAAGAGGCTCATCGTCATCTGTGGCAGCGCCGGGGTGAATCCATCCATCTGGGTGCGAATGTTTGCCAAGGCCTCCACCAGCTCCTCCGGCGCCACAACATACGCCAGGCGCAAGGAAACGAACATGGATTTGTTGAGCGTTCCCAGGTAAAGGACGCGCGCTTCGGAATCCAAGGAGTAAAGCGATGTCAGCGGCTGCCCTGCGTACCGGAACTCGCCATCGTAATCGTCCTCTACAATCCACGAGTTGTTGCTCCTGGCCCAATGCAGCAACTCAACTCGCCGCTCCAGGCTCAGCGCTACTCCTGTTGGATACTGGTGCGGAGGCGTCACATAAGCAAGCCGCGCCCGCGGAGCACGCTTCACGCCCGAGGCTACGTCCAGGCCATCTTCATCCACCGGGACGGGAACGGTCTCTGCACCCGCCAAATCGAATGCGGCCCTCGCGCCCAGATAACACGGGTCTTCGGTCCACACTCGATCGCCTCGATTGAGAAGCAGTACCGCCAACGTATTAAGCGCCTGCTGCGCGCTGTTGAAGATCAGCACCTGCGCCGGCGCGCAGCGGATACCGCGAAACTGCGCCAGATAACTCGCGATGGCCGAACGCAAATTGCGCAGCCCACGAGGATCGGCAAAGCTCAGCGCTGCCGGGCCTAATTCACGCGCGGCGCGCGCCTGCAGCCGATACCAGAGCTTCCAGGGAAACTCGGCGGTATCGGCAATGCCGGCATTGAACGCCACCGGCGCTTCCGGTTCCCGGCAGGCGGCATTAGCCGAAATCGCCGATCCTCTCCTTGAAGGAATGCCGCGAGGCCGCCGTTGCGAAGCGTTTCCGTTCGACTGTCCATGCAGGCGCGCCACTTGCGAGGAGACAAAGGTTCCGCGCCCCACCGCGCGCTCAAAAAAGCCTTCATCGGCAAGCTGTCCGAAAACTTCCTCCATCAGTCCCCGTGAGACGCCGTAATCCTCCGCCGCCTGCCGCGTAGAAGGCAACCGGTCACCTGGAGAGAGCACGCCATCGAGAATTGCTGTGCGCAGCACCCGGTAGAGCTCGCCGCGACGCACGCGCCCCGCGCGAATCGGGGGCAGAAGGGTACCTTTTGCTCGTCGCATAATTGGTCCATTGTATTGCGTCAAAACGGATCTGGAAAGCAGACCATCTCTTGCCTTAAAGTGTCGAGCGGAGGAAGTAATGCGACGATTCCTTCTCTGGTTCCTGCTTGCCTCGGCCGCGACGGCGGCCGCCGGCGAAACACACCTGCCGTTCATCCATGACGATTACGCCAAGGCGCTCGCGCAGGCGAAACAGCGCCAGCTGCCGATCTTCGTCGAGTGCTGGGCTCCATGGTGATCCACGTGTCACCTGATGCGAGCGATGCTGGATGATCCCAAGCTCGCCAGGTACGCCGGACAGTTTGTCTGGCTCGAGCTCAACTATGACAACGCGGAGAACAGCGCCTTCCTCGCCAGGTATCACGCGAATGCCACTCCCACGTTTTTCGTCATCGATCCTCAGGACGGGCAGGTTGCCGCCACTCAGACCGGCGCCATGTCTCTGATCGAACTTGAACAGTTTCTCGACAGAGGAGCAAGCGGCGTTGTCGCCAGGAAGCAAACGCCCGCCGATTCCGCGCTCGCCCGCGGCGATGCCGCTCTCGCGCAAAAACCTGAAGACGCGGCCCGGGACTATCAGGAGGCTCTTCACCTCGCCCCTGATAATTGGCCGCGACGCGAACTCGCCCAGGCTTCGCTTACAGTCGCGCTGGAAGACAGCCGGCAATGGCAACAATGCGTGGAAACCGCTGCATCCCAAGCTGCCGGCATGAGCCGCGGCCCTGCTTTCAGTCGGACGCTTGTCGCGGGAATGTGGTGTCTTGTTTCGGCCGATCCTGCTTCGTGGACTGAAGCACAAGCCGGGAAGCTCGAGCCGCTCGCCGAAGAAGCACTTTTTCTGCGCTCCACCGTTCGCGATCATCGCGACGAGCTCTACCGCACTCTCATGCTTCTGTCTCTTGCGCGAAAGGACAACCAGGGAGCAGCCAAGTGGGGAAATCGTTGGCTCGGCGAACTCGATGCCATCAAGCCGGCTAATGATGAAGAGCGCTCGGCGGTGGACATTGCCCGCGTCGAAAACATACAGGTCTTCGGCGATCCGAAACGGATTTTGCCGGCGCTGCTCACATCAGAGCGCGCGATGCCTCGCAATTGGAATGCCTCTCTTCGTGTCGCTCAGATGGAAAGCGCGGCTAAGAGCTACGACGATGCGATCGCGGCTTGTGATCGCGGTCTTGCTCGCAGCCCGGGGCCGGCAGGTCGCTCATGGTTGCTGCGCATAAAAGCGGAGGCATTGAAGCAGCAGGGAAGAACTGCGGAAGCCCGGCATGCACTCGAACAGGCGCTGCAATCTGCCCAGGCCATTCCGAACCAACGCTCCCGCGAGAACAACGTGAATAGAATCAAGCAGGCGCTGCAATAGGTCCGCGGCTGGGCACAATGGTGGGTGGGGACGAACAGAAGCCTGGCTTAAACCTGGAGCATGTTGCAAAACACGCTTTAGTTCACCAGCGCTGCACTCGTATGGTGAGAATCATTGGCCAGAGCATCCGCAGCGAGCGCCTGCACGGTTGACGGATCAAAACTCGGCTGCACCGCAAAGTATGTCCTATACGACGTGTAGATGGAGTACATCAGCGGAAGCAGTCCCAGGCCGAGTCCCCAGAACACCAGGTGCGTCGCCGGGCAGACAATCGCCGCCACGCCCGCGCTCAAGGTGTAAAACGGGCCTGAGAGGCTGGCCATCGCGCGCCACGTTTTGAATGGCGCTTGCTTTTCTGCCAGCCACAGCACGAGCGCAATCGGAACGGTATTGGCGAGAAAGAACATTGCTCCCGCCGCTGCGAGGGCGGCCGTAAGAAGTGCTCCCCGACCCAAAGCGAAGCTGAATACCCACGCTGCAGCGGCGACCGCGTTCAGGATCGTCGCCGAATTGAACACCGCCTGCACTGCCGAAACTCGTTTTCCGCGGCGCGGAAGCGATTGCACCAAACCCGCCAGCGCCGCGATCAGCAATGCTTCGCCGGCCCCAAGCTTTACTGCCGAGATCAAGAGAAACGGCAGATTCACTGACATCAATCCGTTCATGCGCGGCAGCTTCACTCGCATCCTGGAAGCCGCCAGGGTCAGCGGCAGCAGGACCAGGAACGCTGCCGTGCTGGGCGAACTCCAGTGAAGAAGCGCGTGTGCCAGAACTCCCGCGCCAATCGCCACCACCGCTGCGATGTAGAGCTTCGAATTGAGCGACAACTTCGACATGGTGTGTCTCCGTATCGTCCGTCTCTGCCTCTTAGTTAGTTCTGGTCCGAATCAGACGACTCAGAGAATGCGTTCGTGCAGTCGCCGTTGCCCCACACGATGGAAGTGCCCCAGACGATGCTGTTGCCTTGAAGGTCCTGGTTGCCCCAAACGATCGAGCTTCCCCAGATGATCGAGTTGGAACTCACCGCATTGCCCCAGACAATCGACGTGCCCCAAACGATGGAGTTGCTCCAGACTGAGGAGCCATCGGGCTGCATCAAGACGTTGCCGCTGTTGTCGCGCACCGCAACCGGCGAGAGCGCGCTTCCCGAAGGAACGTCATTGCTCGCAACTGCGTTGTAGGTGTTCAGGAAACCGGCGCCCACGGCGAACACGTCAGACTGCGTATCGTAGACGCTGCCGTTGTTGGAATATGACCTGCTATACGCCGGATAGCTTTTAGTGGCGGTCTTCATCAACCGCGCTTTCACCTGGTCCGGTGTAAGCCAAGGAATTCTTTCCAGCATCAGCGCCACCGCGCCGCTTACCATCGGAGCCGCCATGCTGGTTCCGCTCATCCGGAAGTAATAACGAGTATAAGAATAGCTGCCGTATTCGGCCGGACTGATTTCGTCCGAAGGCATAACCTTGTCGAGTGTGCTGCCGCTTGCCAGCAGAGACACCAGGCCGTTGCCGGGAGCAACCAGGTCCGGCTTCACGATGTGGTCCAGCAGCGTTGGGCCTTTCGAACTGTAGCTGGTGATGGTGTCGTCGCCGCTGTAATCCGTGTCGTGCGTGCTGGTTGCGCCCACCGTAATCACATAAGGGTCGTTGCCCGGAGCTGTGATGGTGGCATAACCGTTGGTGTTTTGAGTGTTGTCGCGGCCGTAATTTCCTGCCGCCACAACCACGACAATGCCGGACTTCCACGCCTGCTCCACCGCCTGGCAGATCGGATCCAGCGTGTAGCTCTCAAACACGCGGCGTCCCAGCGAAAGATTGATCACGCGAATGTTGTACGTGCTCTTGAGCTGAATCGCGCGCTGGATGGCTGAAACCACCGCGCTGTCTGTGCCGGCGCCGTTGGCATCGAGCACGCGCAGGTTGATCAGGTTCACGCGGCTGGCCACACCCTGCATCCATCCGTTGGAAACGTAACCATTGCCGCCGATGATTCCTGCCACATGCGTTCCGTGGCCGAACTGGTCGTTCGCGTCCAGTCCGGGTACGAAGCTCTGGTTGTAAACCACGCGCGAATAGCCGTTATAAAGGTTCATCAGGTCGGGATGGCCGGTGCGAATTCCGCTATCAATCACGGCCACGCCAATTCCGTATCCGGTGTACCCGGCGTTAATCACACCAGAACTTCCGGTCGCGTCCAGAACGAAGTCTTCGCCCGACATGTGGATCGTTTTGCGATCGGGAGAAACATACGTAATGTCGGGATCCTGTTCCAGGATGGGCAGCATGGCGGCCGGAATCCGCAGCGCGCTGCCGTTGATCACGTCGAGCGTGCTCTTCAGAGTCGCTCCCATCCCCAGCAACTTCTGGCGATGCTTGCTGAGCACCGTCCCCGGTTTGGTCTGGACGATGACATCAATCATTTCGTCCGGCGACTGCCCCTGGAAGAAGGCTCCCAACCGCGAGCGTCTGGCTTCCAGCTCGGGCGAAAGGCGCCGGCCCGCAGCGAACAGCGGGGTGACAAGTGAAACGACTGCAAACAGTAACGTGACCTGAGCAATTTTGTATTTGGACGTCATGGCTAATGAACCTGTCCAGCTACTATGCAGCCCAATTGCCAATATCCATTCCAGTTGTAAGTTGTTGTTATTTCACGGGTTTGCTGTGTTTTGGGAATCCGGGGCTGTGACATCCGTGGCACAAGTCCGCCACGGGTGCGACAGCGCAGCGACAAGGCGAACCTACTACTTAATCGCTTAAGAGGTGCCGGGAATGCCTAATCTCATTACGACTCCCCACTTCCAGGGGGTACCCCGTCTCGCCGATCCGGTGAAACAAAGGACTTAGCGGCTAGATCCGGGGGTTATCCGAGGGGTGAGGCGTACCCTTATTGGGACAGTTCTCGTTCCAATGCAATCAAATTCCGCCGCAACTCTTGCTCTCTAAGTGCCAATTGCCAACTGCTATTTGCTCTTTTTCAAAGAACTCGTCTTGCTGTCGCGCTGGGCGATCAATTCATACTCTACACTAGGTTCCATTATCATGAAACACGAAAAGGGTACATTGTCCTATTTCCCGCGAGGTACATTGCTGGTCCCAACCGACAAAAAGCGCCTGAAGCCACGCGGTCGTCCTTTGCGGCGGTTGAGGGGCATCCGGCGCAGCAAGAACCGAGGATGCCTTCGCGCTCGATTTTGAACGAGCCAAAAGCTAATGGCTAATGGCTGATTCTGCTATAATTGATTCTCCGCACATCGCCATCCCGCGTTCCCGCATGGCGATTTCTTCGTCGGGGAGTGGCTCAGCCTGGTAGAGCACCTGGTTCGGGACCAGGGGGTCGGAGGTTCAAATCCTCTCTCCCCGACCATCTTTGTTTTCAATAATATAAATTTCCACCGCTCGTCAAGAATTGAGCTGGGGTACTCTGATCGATTCCTTACGCTCCAGGCATCAATCGTCGCGAGCCTCACGGGAACCATTACGCGGCATGAAAACGGACGCCTGTCCATTTGTCTCGGCCCGCACAAGCGTCACACCCTTTCCAGAAATGTGAAGCGAGAGCGGCAATGAACGTCGCGACGCGCTTTCGACCAGAAACCGGGACCGGCACTTTCCGCACAGTCCCACCATTCGAGTAAGAGATAACATCCTCTGCGAAGAGACCTTCCAGTCCAGCAAGATCTCCGTTGCGGGCAGCGCCGAGAAAAGCGTCCAGAAGACGCCGCTGCTCGCTCCAACTGACGGGTGTGCGCCGGCCATCGTCGAGATGTTTACGAGCACGGGAGACGAGTTGGCGGGTGTTTGCTTCCTCCAATTGCAGTATGTTCGCGATTCGGCGGTAGGAATAGTCGAACGCTTCGCGCAGAACATATGCGGCGCGCTCTGGGGGCGAGAGTCTCTCAAGCAATAGAAGAACCGCCAGCCTTAAGGCTTCGTCACGTTCCGCACTCAGTGTGGGATCTGCCGTGGTGTCCGCCGGTTCCGGAAGCCACTCTCCGGCGCAGATTTCACAACGCGAATGGCCGGACTGGGCCTGGTTGATACACAATCGTGTGGCGGTCGTCGCCAGGAATGCCGGCGGGTCCTGGACCACGCTCCGGTCAGTAGACTGCCACCGCAACCAAACGTCCTGCACAATATCCTCGGCCTCCGCCGCGCTTCCCAGCATTCGATAGGCGATGCCGAAGAGACGCCGGCGCACATTGGCAAAGGCTGAAAGGCCGTCGTTGTGTTCGCTGCTTCCGACGTCAAAGTGAAGGGAGGAAGCGGTTTGCGGTTGAGGCGCTGCTGCAGTTGCCATAACACATCTCCTTCTGAATTCATCCGGTTGCGTGCGTGGGCATTGAAAAGTCTCTCTTTCTTGATAGAAAGCCAATAACTCCAGTCTATCGAAGATCAGCGATTGACCTGCTCGACATTTTCAATGACGCTGAGTTTAATGAGCAGTTCGCATTTGCTGCTGCCAGGCGCGCACCGGAGGGTCGATGCCCAAGGGACGAGTGGAGGCTTTCAGCGACGGCGTGGTCGCGATCATCATTACGATAATGGTCCTGGAATTGAAGGTGCCGCACGGTGACCGCGTGCAAGACTTGGCGCCCCTGCTGCCGACGTTTCTCAGCTACGTTTTGAGCTTCGTTTATGTCGGCATCTACTGGAACAACCATCATCACATGTTGCACGCCGTCACAAAGGTAACGGGCGCAACATTGTGGGCCAACTTGCACCTGCTGTTCTGGCTATCTCTGTTTCCTTTCGCCACCGGTTGGATGGGTGAGAACCATTTCACCGTGGCGCCCACCGCGCTCTACGGCGTGGTGTTGCTGATGGCCGCAATGGCCTACTACGTGCTCCAGCAGTCGCTCATTCACGCGCAAGGACACGATTCAATCCTTAAAAAAGCCGTGGGGCGCGATTGGAAGGGCAAGCTATCGCTGGTGCTGTATCTGCTCGCGATCGTTGCCACGTTCCGTTCTACGTCGATTGCGCAGGGAATCTTCGTTGTCGTGGCGTTGATATGGCTGATCCCAGATCGCCGCATCAAGCGCGTGCTGCAACACGACCCCGCCTAGCCCATCAAATCCAGAGATCGCTGTCACAAATCGATCGGCGGTTCTGTCTTTGCGGACAAAAGAGACTGATGGCTTCGAAATCCGTCAGTCAGGAATGAAGGAGGTAAGCATGAAAATAGTTGTGATCGGCGGCACTGGACTCATTGGATCAAAGCTCGTCAACAAACTGCGTGAGCAGGGGCATGAAGCAGTAGCGGCAGCACCCAACACCGGGGTCAACACTCTTACCGGCGAAGGGCTGTCCGAAGTGCTGAAAGGCGCCTCGGTAGTCGTTGACGTATCCAACTCTCCCTCCTGGGACGACGCAGCAGTGCTGAATTTTTTTGACACATCAACCCGAAACCTGCTCAGCTATGAAGCAGCCGCAGGCGTAGGGCATCACGTGGCGTTGTCAGTGGTGGGAACTGACCGGCTGTCGGAAAGCGGCTACATGCGCGCCAAGATCGCTCAGGAGAAGCTGATCAGAGAATCTTCCATTCCTTACTCCATTGTGCACGCAACGCAGTTCTTCGAATTCCTCAAAGGCCTCGCTGACATTTCCGTCATCGAGGGCAAGGTCCATTTGCCACATGTGTTTTTCCAGCCCATGGCTGCTGACGATGTCGCGAGCGGCGTGGCGGGAGTTGCCATTGGGCCGCCGGTAAACGGCACTATCGAAATTGCAGGGCCGGAGCAGTTTCGCCTGGATGATCTCGTCCGGCGGCGTTTGGCCTTGCTCAAAGATCCCCGCCAAGTCATCGCTGATCCCAACGCGCGTTACTCGGGAGCAAAACTCAGCGAGAGAACACTGCTTCCGGGCAATGCCGCACGGCTCGGCAAAACCCGTTTCGAAACCTGGCTCAGTCAGTCCACACCAAAAATTGCGGCTGCGTGAAGATTGGCTAGGCGCCGAACAGGAATTCGTGCAGCCCTGCGCGTAAAAGCCAAGCGCCGACGAACAAACTCGACGTATCGAATGGCATCAATCGAACGAAAGGTCAATCTATGACGTTGACAAAATTAATTTTGGCCCTGGCATGCCTCATTTCCACCACGGTAGTTGCACAAGAGGCTAAGGTCACACAGCTCCTGTCAAAAGACCTGACAAATCTTCCTGGCAAAGAAGGTCTGATGGTCACGGTGAAATATCCGCCTGGCAGTTCGGACCCAATACATCGCCACAATGCACACGCGTTTGTTTATGTGCTGGAAGGCTCGATCGTGATGCAGGTGAGAGGCGGGAAGGAAACAACTCTGACGCCTGGTCAAACCTTCTACGAAGGCCCCGATGATGTCCACATCGTTGGGCGGAACGCAAGCCAAACCAAACCGGCGAAATTCGTCGTCTTCTTCGTGAAAGACAGAGGCGCTCCGGTGCTGGTGCCCGCTAAGTAAATCAAAACCGCGAGCATTTCTGTCTGGCAAAAACTTAAGGAGAAAATTTTATGAGCAGAATTACGGTAAAAGATGGCACGTCAATCTACTACAAAGACTGGGGTGAGGGCCCGGTCGTCACCTTTTCGCACGGATGGCCGCTGAGTTCCGATGCATGGGACGGACAAATGCTCTTCCTCGCCCAGAACGGATTCCGCGTTGTTGCCCACGACCGGCGCGGCCATGGCCGGTCCAGCCAGGCCTCGTCCGGGAACGACATGAATGGGTACGCCGACGATCTGGCAGCGGTCATTGAGACGCTTGATCTCAAGGATGTAACTCTGGTGGGCCACTCCACCGGCGGAGGGGAAGTTACGCGCTACATCGGACGCCACGGCACAAAACGGGTTGCCGCCGCAGTCCTAATCGGCGCTGTGCCACCGATCCTGTTGAAGTCTGCCACCAACCCGGAGGGGATCCCGATCGAAGTGTTCAACGAACTGCGCCGTGGTGTCGCGAAAGACCGTTCGCAGTTCTACAAAGATTTTGCCGTAATGTTCTACGGAGCCAATCGTCCCGGTGCGCGCGTCTCCCAGGGAATGCTGGACCAGTTCTGGCTGTGGAGTATGCAGGGCGGTCTCAAGAACATCTACGAGTCCATCAAGGCATTTTCCGAGACCGACTTCAACGAGGACCTCAAGAAGTTCGATGTCCCCACGCTGGTCATGCACGGTGAGGACGACCAAATCGTGCCGATCAACATTACTGGAAAGAAATCAGCCAAGCTCATCAAAGGGGCGCAGCAAATGTTCTATCCGGGCAGGCCGCACGGCCTCACTGCCACACACCAGGATGAAGTCAACGCCGACCTGCTGAAATTTTTGAAGTCGGTCCAACAAATACGCAAAGTAGCAGCCTGAATTCTTGCGCCCGGCAGATCGCATTCCGTCGGCGGTCTGCCGCGCGCGAGGAACGTAGGTGGCCGCCCAATGCACCCATCAGTGCCATGGTTGCAAACGATCCAAATCACATTTTTGAGCTGATCGCAGCTAAGTGCTGGCATCAGGCGGTGCGTGAGGTGTTCCACATTACGCTGACCACCCACCAGCGCGAGTCGTCGTAGAACAGTTGCATGCTGTTGGCGCCCTGCTCGAAAGGCGGTCCGTTTGGGTCCCGCAGCGATTCGTACCTGCTCAGCACGTGCGCGATGCGGCCCAGGGTTTCGGTCTGGCGGGCGGTCTCGCGTTCCCAGAAGTCCTCGGCGGCAAAGATCGGTTCGACCCGTCGGATGTAATCCTCAACGGTGAGTTGGCGCACCCGCGGCTTCTCTCCTCGCACGGCGACCACCGGCATCAGACGCGCGCCGTCCACGAAAAGGGTGCGGTAGCGTTCCCAATCGCGGCGCTGCCCGGCAGGTCCGGAGAGCACCTCATATAACGCATGCAGGATCCCGTCGAGCGTGGCAACATCGGATTCAAGCGCGGGCTTCATAGCTGGCGATTGTAATGGACAGTTACAATCGCCGTTACTGCTTGGGTCAGATTGCAGATTGCACCGTTCAGGGCTGAAATAACAAATCCTACGAATGCCGGACTACTCAGGTCGTAATCCCTCCGAGGCATCGACTCGCAACCAGCTACAAAGTGTTGATTCCATGTGTGCTGTGGAAAGGTGCCTAAGATCAAAACGTCCCAGCGTTGGCGACCGGCAATGCGGCTTGCTTTGCGTGATATTCTTGGTTTAGATCTTGCTGCTGCAAGGTGGCGGGCAGCAACAAAGGCGAATCAGTGACCCAGAACAAGGAAAAATTCGAGACACGCAAGCTTCCCATGATGCCCATACGGGACGTGGTGATCTTCCCGTATATGATGACCCCCTTCATCGTGGGGCGTGAGTCCAGCGTGCGCGCGCTGGAAGAGGCCCTGGCCACCGACCGCAAGATCTTTCTGGCCACGCAGCACGATGCCAGCGTAGACGAGCCCAAGCCGCATGAGATCTATCAGGTCGGCACCGTCGCGAATATCGTGCAGAATCTCAAGCTGCCGGACGGCAACATCAAGGTCCTGGTGGAAGGCATTGAGCGCGGCAAGGTTCTCCAGCTCCAAAACAATGAAGGCTACTTTGAGGCCACGGTCCGGACCGTGAAGTACTCCACCGAACCCAGCCCCGTGCTCGACACGGCCATGCAGCGTGTCCACGGCTTGTTCGATCAATACGTGAAGCTCTGCCAATCCCTGAATCTGGAGCCGGTAGTCATCACCGGAATGCAGGATCCGGCTAAGCTGAGCGATACCATCGCGCAGAACCTGCAACTCTCGATCGAAGAAAAACAGGAGTTGCTGGAGATTTTCGATCCAGTCGAGCGACTGAACCGAATCGCCGATGTTTTGGATATTGAGATTGAAAAACTGAACATGGACCGCACCATCCAGACCCGCGTGAAGCGGCAAATGGAGCGTGCGCAAAAAGAGTACTACCTCAACGAGAAGATCAAGGCCATCCAGAAGGAACTGGGCCGCGGCGAAAAGAGCGAATTCGACGAGCTGAAGAAGAAAATTGATACCGCCGGCATGCCCAAGGAAGTACATGAAAAGGCCATCCAGGAATTGAAGAATCTGGAAGACATGCCGCCGATGTCGGCCGAATCCACCGTTTCACGCAATTATCTGGATTGGCTGCTGGCTGTACCGTGGAAGAAGAAATCGAAAGAGATCCGCAACATTGATCACGCGGAAAAGATTTTGAACTCTGACCATTACGGGCTGGAGAAGATCAAAGATCGCATTCTGGAATTTCTTGCCGTGCGCCAGTTGGTGAAAAATCCCAAAGGGTCGATCCTCTGCTTTGTTGGCGCTCCGGGCGTAGGCAAAACTTCCCTGGGAATGTCGATTGCTAAAGCAACGGGCCGCAAATTTGTTCGACTATCGCTGGGCGGCGTGCGCGATGAAGCGGAGGTTCGCGGGCACCGGCGCACCTATATCGGCGCTCTGCCAGGGCAGATCATCCAGATGATGAAGAAGGCAGGAACCAAGAACCCCGTCTTTATGCTGGACGAAGTGGACAAGATGGCTTCCGACTTCCGGGGCGACCCGGCTGCTGCCCTGTTGGAAGTGCTTGATCCTGAGCAGAACTGGATGTTCCAGGACCACTATCTGGACGTCGAGTACGACCTCTCGCAGGTTTTCTTTGTTGCTACGGCAAATGTGCTGCACACTATTCCGCCGGCGCTCCAGGACCGCATGGAAGTGCTGCGGCTGCACGGCTACACGGAACTGGAAAAGATCGAAATCGCCAAGCAGTTCCTGGTGCGCAAGCAGCGCGAAGCCACCGGGCTGACCGAGCAGCAGGTTCAATTTGCTGAAGATGCGATTCGCGAGATCATCGGCTCGTACACGCGTGAAGCCGGCGTGCGCAACCTGGAGCGCGAGATCGGGAACATCTGCCGCAAGGTGGCGCGCAAAGTGGTGAAGGAAGGCGAAGCCTACAAAGTCACGCTGACCGGCGAGAACGTCGGCGAGTTCCTCGGGGTGGCCAAGTTCCGCGACAGCATGGCGCATGAGAAGAGCGAAGTCGGGCTCGTCACCGGGCTGGCCTGGACCGAAGTGGGCGGCTCCATCCTGAGCACAGAAGTTGCAATCGTCGACGGCAAAGGCAAGTTGACCATCACCGGCCAACTCGGCGAAGTGATGCAGGAGTCGGCGCAAGCGGCCATGTCTTACGTTCGTTCGCGCGCGTCGCGGTTGGGCATGCCAAAAGATTTCTACCGCAACATTGATATTCATATCCACGTGCCTGAAGGCGCGATTCCGAAAGACGGACCCTCAGCCGGAATCACCATGGCCACGGCTATTGCGAGTGCCATGAGCAAGATTCCGGTGCGGCGCGATATTGCAATGACCGGCGAGATTACGCTGCGCGGTAAGGTCCTGCCCATCGGCGGACTGAAGGAGAAGCTGTTGGCGGCGTTGCGCGCAGGCATCACGGAAGTGCTTATTCCCAAGGAGAACGAGAAAGACCTGCCGGAAGTGCCGGAGAACATCCGCGGCCAGATGAAGGTTCATCTGGTGG
>DATEGH010000128.1:0-3879 GCA_035280185.1 Terriglobales bacterium | reverse complement strand
CTCAAGCTCCTGCTGAATCGCTTCGCCGAGCGCCCCCATGACGGGGTCCTCGTTATTTTCCGGCATTCGCAGCGACTCCATAATCTGATAGGACCTGTAGTGCCCCATGATCTCTGCGGCGAGGACGGTTTCGAGCAATTGCTTGTCGAGCTCGATTTCGGGATGAATCTGCCGAACTTTGTTGAGAGCGGAGATGACTTTGAAACGAACCGCGGCATCAATTTCCAGAATGTTGTCAATCAAGGCGTTCGCAGCCGCAGGGGTGCCGATACTGGCGAGAATCGGAGGAATTGCGCGCCGCGCGCCAATGGGGAAGGAAGCCGTACCCAGGTAAGCACCGAGCATGGGAACAACGAGATCTCCGAACCTGGCCAGGGTCTCCGCGGCGACTTCAGCAAACTTCTCATTAGAAAGATGCTCGAATAATATCGGCGTTGCCGACAACTTTCTCAGCGAGCCAACGGAGTGCATCGCTTCACGCACCACGGCACTTGAGGAATCGTGGAGCAGTGCAGGGAGTAAGGGGTCGAACGAATCGGGAAGCTCACCCAGAAGACGCGCAACTTCAAGACGCGCGCGTTCGCATTCCCCGCCGCCGTCACGGCACATTTCCGTGAGGATTTGCCGGGCGGCCTCGATGCTTTGGGCTTCACCGGGACGAGCAAGATAAGCGGCCACGGCGGAGCGCACGGAAAAATCAGCGCAGTCACCAAGCTCCGCAAGAAGCGTGAGCGGATCGACATGGGCGTGGTGAACGAGATACAGCATCGCTTCGGTCCGGACATTCTGATCGGGATCTCTGAGCAGAAGCTCGATCTCAGAGCGAACCCCCTTGTCGCTGGCTGAGGAAAGAACGGAGATCGCCTTCTGCCGAACTTGGGGAGCCGGGTGCTTCAGAAGGCCCCGAATAACGGGATGGGCAGCTCGCTGCCGGTCGATTTCGAACAGGCTGAGGGCGTAAAGAATTTCTTCGGGATCGGAAGCAAGAATTTTGGACGCCAGCACGTCCGTGGTGGAGCGGTCTAGCGTCATTGCGGATGCTTGTTCGGCATCCAGGCGATGGCGGCTGATGGAGTCTTTCAGGGCCGCAATGTACCGTCGGCCTGCAACAGAAACCGATACGAACCATACGCCGATGATCACTAGTGCAACCCAACTGATGTGTCGTGGGGACAGATGCAGGTAAGTGGCAAAGATGAGGGCCGTCAATCCGGCCAAACCATCTCCCAAACGCCAGATAACCGTGTCGATAAACCACTTGGCCCGCAATTTGACATTGTGAGCCACCGGCAAATACAACAACTCGGCGGCCGAGCGATCCAAAGAATACCGGAGTACCTGGTTGCCGCCTTTGAGCGCCAAAGCCGCCGCGAGGGTGCCCCAAATCAGCAGTCCGCCGGAGGCTAGCATCACCACGAAGGGAAGAACGAAGAGCATCGTCCCTATCCCAAAGCGCCGCAGCAGTCGCGTGGTCAGCAGCAACTGAAACAACAACCCTACTATCCCGGCGTAGAAATAGAAGTTTCCGAACAAGGTCGCCAGTGCTTCCCGATTGGTGATGAACTGCCTGGCCACGGCTTTGAACTGAAAGTCGGTGAGGGTGGTAACGAACGACGAAAAGCAGATGACCGCCGCTATGGCTTTCAAGTAGGGAGAAGAAAGCACGAGGCGCATGCTGCCCTGCAGGTCTCTTTCCCCCAATCCCTTTTCCGCCGCCGGTTTGTCTGAGGCTGGTACATGCGCTTTCCATGTTTGCCACGCGATTGCGATTAGCGCGGTACAAATCAAGAGCAGCAACGTCATGCCCAGAAGCAGACTCTCTGTTCCGTACGCCTTGACTACCGTCTTCGAGAAAAAACCAGCGAAAATTCCGCCTAGGATGGCTCCACTGCCCACTAGCCCGAAGATGCGTTTCGCTTCTCGCGTGGTCAGGAGATAATTCGCAAGGGTCCAGACTTGAGTCGGAGCGAGCACTCCGAACAAGCCCACCCAAACGTAGAATGCCCAGTAAAGCCAGATCGGATGGTAGTAGCGGGCCAGCATCCAAAATAACGCGCAGTTTGCCGCGAAAAAGAGCTGGCCACCCACCAGAAGATTACCGAGAGATGTTTTGCGCGCCAGACGAACATAGCCGACTATAACGGTCCCCACCAGCACCGCGCTCGCGATGTCCACGTAAGGCAGTTGGACCGCCGCGAATCGAGCCAGGAACAAGGCGTCGCGCGCAACTCTTCCTGTCAGGTAGCTGCTCATGATGAGGAACAAGCAGGCACACAGGAGAACGCCCCGGCCCAGATCGCCGGGCTGCAGGTTCAAGGCTCGTTCAGTCCACCGTTTCATGCGTTATGCATTCCGTTCAACATTCGCCTATTGCGGCGCGGCTGTCGCCGCGGAGCATATTCCGCCGGCAGGAGCTGCAGCCGCCTTCTCTGAAGCCGATAATCCATCCCCTGACCCTGCCTGGTCGCCGGGCTTCTCGCGTTGAGGCGAAGAGCTTGCGGAGTTGAGAAGCGTCATCTGCTGGTCTCCGTAGACGGCGATGAATCTGCCATCGGCGCAAATTTCCAAAGCCGAAGATCTGCCTCCCGGGTAGTAGCTGCTGAGCATTCCGGTATCGATCAAGAAAATTTTGTTATCGAAGCGAGGCCGGATGCGGCCGCCCTTCTGAACCGTGTGACCCACCACGAGATGTGCGGCTTTGTACGCTTCTAGAACTTTTTTAACCTGCGCTGCGCCTTCTTCGTCGCTCCAGCGGTCATACCCGCGAAACCACAACGGGCCATCCTCGCGCGTGCTCAGCCCGCTTTGATGTTTCAAAAAGTCCTGAATCTTCGTGCGGCGCTCCTCGTCCGTGGGCACGCGCGACTTAAGTTCAGCGCTCAACTCTGCCTGAAGCACGTTGATGGTTTCCTGGAAATTGAAGAAGGGCAACAATATGCTTTCGTTCTGAAAATACTGCTTCGAGGCATCGAATGCGCGGATCTCTTCGTGAATTGCCTTGTTTATCGCGTCGACCTTCGTGTTCGCTAGATCCGGGTGAATGCCGCCATGCAGGAAGATGTTTCCGTCAATCTCCGCGACTCCCGCATGTGTTCGCAGCCACTCGCCGTATTTTCCCTTCGGGCCGAAGGCCTCGCGGTGCTCGATGAAGCCCAGCGGATGCCGCGCCATCCACTCCGTCTCGGTCAGCTCCAGCGGCTGAGTAAGCTCGGCCAGCAACGATGCGTGGACGTCTCGCCACTTCTTGTACTGTTCATACGCGCTCTTTCGGCGCGCTTCCGAATCGCCATCCGCGAAACTGCCGTAATTTGCGGGAGTGACGTAGCGCAAATCCCCCATGAGGTTCATCACTTCGTGATTGCCGAGCAAGCTCACGACCCGGCCACCTGCCTGCGTGGCTTCTTTTTCCAGCGCCATCATCAGGTCCAGGACTTCACGCGGTTTGGGCCCGCGATCGAGAAGGTCGCCAACCTGGACAAACGTGGTCCTGGCGGCGATCCAATGGTTCTGCTTATCGATCAGTCCAGCGCGCTGAAGAATGGCGACGAAATCGTCAAAGTCGTTGTGGACGTCCGCGACAGCAACGATGGGCTGCTCGCGTTCTGCTGCGCTACTTGGTGGCGCCGTCGGTTGCAGCGCCGAGAGCGTCAAGAAAAAGCAAACGAGAGAAAGAAAGGGACAATGGCGGGCCAATTTTCCTGGCTCGCAAAGGCTAGCAGGGAGTTTCAGAGGCATCGAGGTGTGCTGGTGTCCTTTGTTGCGTGCATCTTAGGCGCGGGGTATGAGCAAGTCAACACGCTTGAGCCGAGTAGCCAGATATGAGAAGGGCCGCCAGAGAGGCGGCCCTTCGTTCTATCCGCATGCAATAACGGCTGCTAA
>DATEGH010000127.1:0-3170 GCA_035280185.1 Terriglobales bacterium | reverse complement strand
CCCGGAGCGATGCACCGGAGCCACCATCACCGAGAGCAGAAAGCCTTCATTCCGGTCTTCAATCACTGACATCATGGTGAAAATCGAGGTGAAAAGCACAATCATGATGAGCGCGCCGGGGAAAAAATAATGCAGGAAATTGCCCGTGCCGGTCGCGCCCGATTGCAGCGACGTGCCGAATCCTGCACCGATGACAACCCAGAACAGCAGGGGCGAAACGATCACGCCCACCACGCGCGCCGGCTGCCGGTAAAAGCGCACGATCTCGCGCCACCACAACGTAAAAGCGGGTAGCAGAGGGTTGACTCTGGGATTCACTAGCGTTGCCGGAGTGATTGCCGCTTGCGCCATCTACTTCTTCTGCCTCTCCTCTTCTTGTGCTTCCTCTGTCCAGAAACGATGCCCCGTGCGATCGATGAACACATCTTCCAGCGTAGGCTTGCTCACGGAAATCGATTGGATCTCTCCGGGGAACGCCTCCACGATGTCAGTCACAAAGCGATGGCCTTCGCGGCGCTCCATGCGCACTTTGCCGTCAAGCACTGTCGCGCCGGCGCCGAAGCGCTGCTCCAGACGAACCGCCAGCGACTCGGGATTCTCGGTCTCCAGCACGATCACGTCGCCGCCAATCTGGCTGCGCAACTCCGCGGGCGTGCCCAGCGCAACAACCTTTCCGGCGCTCAGGATGGCCAGCCGGTCGCAACGTTCGGCTTCTTCCATCAGGTGCGTGGTCACGATAATCGAAACCCGCTCCTGCGCACGCAGTTCCTGCAGGTATTGCCAAAGATCGCGACGCGCTCCGGGATCAAGTCCCGTCGTCGGCTCATCCAACAGCAGCACGCTGGGCCGGTGCATCAGACCTTTGGCCAGTTCCACGCGGCGCTGCATGCCTCCGGAAAAAGTCTCCACGCGCTCATTGGCGCGGTCTGCCAGAGCCACGCGGCCCAGCATCTCCGCGATGCGCTTCTTCAGTTCCGCCCCGCGCAATCCATAAAGATGTCCCTGGTGCCACAGGTTCTCCGCCGCCGTCAGCTTGACGTCGGCGCTCTGCGCTTGAAAAACCACTCCGATCCGCCGGCGAACTTCATCGGGATGCGTAGCGGCATCGAAACCGCCCAGAAGCGCGCGCCCCCAACTGGGCAGCATGAGCGTGGAAAGGATGCGAAACAGCGTCGTCTTGCCGCTTCCGTTCGGGCCCAGTAATGCAAAGATCTCGCCGGTGTTGACGCTGAACGAAACGCCGTTCAGCGCCGCCCGTTTGCCATAAACGTGACGAATGTCCTCCACCTGAATGGCGGCGGTGCCGGTGCGGCTGCCGGAATCGGAGACTCTGTTTTCCAGCGCTGTCTCCATCAGGACCGCACCACGTTGATCATCATCAGGGCAAAGAGCAACGGCAGATAGAGGACGGAAGCCTGCAATAAGTGGCGCGCCAGCTTGCGCGAGTCAGGCGAGGTTGTGGGCAGCTTGGTCCGCGCCAGCCGCAGCACAAAGTAAAAGAAGCCAATCCCCAGCAACAACGCGCCCGCCAGATAGACTCTGCCGGACATGTGAAGCAGCGTGGGCATCAGGCTTACCGGCAACAGCGCAGCGCAATAAGCGATCATCTGGCGCACAACGCTATGGCCAGAGTTGTCCACCACGGGAAGCATTTTGACGCCGGCGGCTTCGTAGTCGTCGCGGTACATCCAGGCAATGGCCTGAAAGTGCGGGAACTGCCAGAAGAAGACGATCAGGAAAAGAAAGATGGCTTCCGGCTCAATGCGCCCGCGAATCGCCGTCCAGCCGAGGAGCGGCGGCATCGCGCCGGGAAAAGCGCCGACAAAAGTTGAAATCGGCGAGACTTGTTTCAGTGGAGTGTAGAGCCCCAGATACGTTGCCGCAGTCGCGAACGCCAGAACTCCAGTCAGAACGTTCGTTGTCAGCGCCAGCGAGACGGAGCCCACTAGAAGCGCAACCGTTCCCGCAATGATTCCGGTCGCCAGGTCCATTCTTCCGGAAGGCAGCGGGCGATTCCTGGTGCGGCGCATGCGCGCATCCAACCGGCGCTCCAGCACTTCATTCAGCGCAGCCGCGCCGGCAGAAGTGAGCCCGATTCCCCAGAGCGCATTCGCCAAAGTCCAGGAAAGCGAAGAAACTCCGCTTCTGGCGGCGCCCATATAAAACCCCGCCCAGGCCGTCATCACGATCAGCGAGGTTACGCGCATTTTGAACAGCTCCGCGTAGTCGCCGGCGACCGTGTGCTTCTTGAGAACCGTTACAGCTTCTACTGCAGCGGCAGGAGTTGGTTCCACGATGGGCTGGGCGCTTGAGCTCATGCCGTTGCCGCCTCGCGTTTGCGATCAAAGGGCAGGACTTCAGCCGAGTCGCTGCGGTGCCGGTAAGCCTGTATGGTCAGGATCACCGCAACCGCCAGAATCAAAGCTCCCGTGGCCAGATGCATCACTGTGACGCCGACGAGTGCGCGCGTGGGTTGCAGTTCTTCCGCTCCCAGCACCACTCGCACGACATAAGCGCCGACGCCCAGCATGATCTGGAGCACCAGCAGCAGCAGCAGCCATGCCGACGGCCATTTCAGGTGATTGATATTCGGATGCTTCATCAACACGCGCAAGCTCACGTAGAAGATCAGCCCGGCGACCAGAAACGCATTGAAGATATGGGGATAAAGAAACGTGTGGATGATCTTGTGAGTAGGCCATTCGTTCGAGCCCATCGGTCCCAATTTAGTCCAAACGTGGCGGAAGGCCGCGCCTAGAAACAACTGCAAATAGAGAAACCCAATCAGCATCCAGCAATGGCGTATCAGCGGGCGCGCGTCTTTGCGCGTGATGCGCTCCGGCGGTGTTTCCAGCCAGCTTCGGCTGGTAAACACAGCGATGGCCGCCAGAAGGACGAACATCGTCTGGCCGACGGTGGCGTGAGCGGTCGAGATCGCAGGTGGAAGATAATTGAGCACGGTCAACCCGCCCAATACGCCTTGGAAGATCACGCCGGCAACTGCGCCCAGCGTGAGCCCGCGCATCCAGCGCCGTTGGTCCACCTTCCACGTCCAGATTGCGACGATGATGGTGAGCAAGCCGACGAGCTCCGCCAGCATTCGATGGCCATGCTCGAACCTCACGCCGCCCACCATGTGCGGCATACGGTAAAGCGAGCCGAAGCTCGTG
>DATEGH010000126.1:0-7544 GCA_035280185.1 Terriglobales bacterium | reverse complement strand
TCCGGTGGGCCATTGCGATTCCAGGCGCAACTCCTGGCGGCCTTTGGTTTTGATCGTGGTGGGAGCGCTGAAATCTCCTTGCGGGCCGTGCATGGTCAGAGTGCCGACGGCAATGGAATCGGCGATATTCGCAACCGTGGCAGGATCGCCCATGGCGCGCATGGCTTTCAGCGCCAAGGCGACCGCGCCGGGATCCTTGACAGGAACGGCAGATTGGGGCGGAGCCTGGGCGAGAATGCCCGGTTGAGCGAAGACAAACAATAAAGCCAGCAGCCAGACGGTACGCGCACACGAGCGCAGGTGCATCGGATGCCTCCAAAAGCTTCAGTTCACTTCTCCTTGTGACCTGGTACAGCGATTGCAGGTTCCGTCGTTTGAAGAAGCTCTTAGCCCTTAGCCTTTAGTGGCTACCTGAGCGCGACACAGTATCAGCGCCCGGCTTGGCTCAGCATTCGCCTAGTTCCGGAAGAGACAGGAGGCGAATCCAGCTTCTACTCTGGTTATATAGTGCAAGATTGAGAAGAATCGTTTCAAGATGGACCGAAAAGAATTGTAGCCATGGTTCTGAGCGGCCGGTTGGCGAAGAGCTGAGTGGCCGGACGGACAGAGGGCGGAGTGTCCGAAAACAATGTACCTCACGGCTGAGAGATTGTCCTATTTCGCTGTTGATTCGCGCAACAAAATCAGCCAGAATGGGTTTGCAGTTAAGCCGTCCCATGACGGGGAAGATAAGATATTTGACAATTGAGCAAATGGCAATTAGCGACTAGCAATTGGCTCTTGGCTATTGGCTTTTTGGGGGTTTGTTGGCTCCTGAAGACCAGAATCTCCTAACGGAGCAAGGTTAAAAACTCTGATTGAAGGTGCCGGTTGGGATCACCCTGGGATGATGTGAGCTAAGTCCTTTAGATCATGGGATGGATGGGATGGGGATAGGCCATCGCCGTGATCGCACGTGATCGCCCGAGATCGCCGTGATCGGGAGCCGAACACCTCGAACCGCAGAGGGCGCAGAGATCGCAGAGAGAGCAAAAGCAAAACCCCAACGCGGATTCACGGCGGGCCGGAACAGGTGGCCGCGGATCGAAAGCCAAGAGCTTTGAACGCAGGAAGGAAAAGATGCTGACGCCCCCTATCCCTCCCTGATCCCACGATCTAAAGGAGTTAGGCTGGAGCATCCCATCGCCGACACCGCCGTGAGCGCACGTGATCGCCGAGATCGGAAGACAAACCAGCCGATTGACTCGGAGATCCTATGTCGCCAACGTTGGCTGGTGGGTACGGGCCCATTCCTGGGCGGCTGCGATGCGCTTGGAGATCGGCGGGTGGGAGTGGAAGAGGATTTCCACCAGTCGTGACGGGTGGCTTTCCGCCAGGTTCTGCTGGTTGAGCTTCTCCATGGCGCTGATGTAGGGAGTGATGCTCGAGACCGACTTCCAGCAATAGCGGTCGGCTTGGCGCTCGGTGAAGCGCGAATAGGCGTTCAGAGCGGGCATCAGGAACAAAGAGAGCGCGCTAGCAACAAGAGCCAGCAGAGGCAGGTTGGCGAAGTCGCTGAGGTGCTCGAACATTCCCTGCTGGTTGATGGCGTAGCGAAGCACGGCGTCGGCGGCCCAGAATCCGATGAGCGTGACTACAGCTTCCACGGCAATGCTCTTCAAGATGTGGCCGTGCACGTGATGGCCGAGTTCATGGGCCAGGACGGCTTCGATCTCATCGTGAGAGTAGCCCTGGAGCAAGGTATCGGCGAGGATGATGCGGCGCGTGTTGCCGAGGCCGGTGAGCGCGGCGTTGGCTTTCTTGCTCTTCTCGGAAAGCTTCCATTCGTAGACGCCGCGGACGCGGGTTCCGGCGCGTTCGCCCAGGCGCACCAGGCGCTGCTTGAGTTCTTCATTCTGCAGCGGCACGAACTTATAGAAGAGCGGAAACAGAACCACAGGCGCGATCTGGGCAAAGAAGACGAAGAGTGCAAGAAAGATCAGCCAGGCATAGATCCACCAGTGCTCGGGTGAGGCTTGAATCACGGCGTAAACGATTTCCGCGAGGATGGCCCCCATGACCAGCCCCAAGAGCCAGCCTTTGATTTCGTCCTTGATCCAGGAGCCGGCGCGCTGGTTGGAAAGATGGAAGCGGTGCTCCAGGCGGAAGCCGTAGATGTCCAGCCCGAGTCCGAGCAGCTTGCTGAGAATGCTCAGGAAGAGCACGTAGTAGAAGAGCCGCAGCATGTAATGTTCGGGCGACATGCGGGTGGCGAGGTCGCGCAGGCTGTTGGTCCATCCGGTGGCGAGCAGTACGACGAGAAAGCCGATGCCGATGGCGAGATCGCCAATTTCGATTCGCCGCTTGGCACGGTTGTAGGCTCGGGCTTCAGGAGTGTCGGATTGAGCAGTGTTGTTTTGCGGCAGGGTCATTGAAAGTAGTTGAAGTTCGCTTAGGGGATGGATGCGTGCGGAGCGAGCCGGTATGCTATCCGCCCTTGCGCTCCCGAATGAATTCTAAGAAGAAAGCGAGGAACTATGCAAGGTATCTGAAGTCACAGGTAGCGCCAGTTTCTTGGAAATGCTTGGATTTAGGCTGCGTGGGGTAGGAGAAAGAAAACGTCAGCCGGCCAGCTTCCACCAGACCACGATCAGTCCGGCAGCAACGATTGCGCCGCCGGCAGCGCCGATCCAGAAGTTCTGCCACCAGGAATTGGTGGTGCGCATCACGCGCCGGTCGTTGGCGATCAGCAAGATAAAGATCAGGATGGGAACCGTGAGAACTCCGGCGAGAATTTGCGACCAATAAAGCGCGGTGACCGGATTGATTCTTATGAAGTTCATCACCGAAGCCACGAACATGGCTGCCGAGATGAGCACATAAAAGCGGACTGCTTCCCAGGGACTTTCGTTCAGGCCGCTGCGCCAGCCCATGGCTTCCGCCACGCTGTAGCACATGGAAGCCACGAGCACAGGCAGAGCGACCATCCCTGCTCCGATGATTCCAAGTGCGAACAGAACCGTACCCAAAGCACCGACGGCGGGCGCAAGCGCTGCTGCAGCCATGCGGGTGGTCATGTCGCCCGTGAGAGTATTGGGCAATACGGTTGCAGCCGCCACCATAATGGAATAGCAGAGCACCGTGGTAACGATTGCGCCGGCATGATGTTCCCCGCCGCCAACGGAGTGCATCCCCGCAATTGCTTCTTCTCTCCGCGAACTGGTTTGCCATACCAGAACGTAAGGGGTAAGGAGCGAGCCGAAGATGGCAACGACGGCCGTCGGATAGCCTGCGCCACGGGGGATTTGTGGGAAGAAAGAGTGGCTGATTACCTGTCCCCAGTCAGGATGCGCCAGGATTGCCGCAGCAACATAGATGAAGAGCGGCAGGGAAAGCAGCACCAGAGTGTGCGTGATCTTGCGGTAATCGCGAAAAATCAGGATGTACCAGACCGAAAACGCAACCGCCGCAATGAAAAACATGCGCGGAAGTTGCATGATAATCGAGAAGCCTTCTGTAACTGCCATCAGGTCTGCCACGATCATGGCCATATTGATTGCGACCACGACTCCGGCACAGAACATCGCCAGCTTTTTCCCGTAGTGGCCGCGCAGCAGGTCCACCAGACCCTGGCGCGTCTCATAGCCAATGCGCGCGGAAACCGCAAACACGGAAAACAGAAAGGGAATGCAAAGCAGCACCGACCACAGCAGAGAATAATGGTAAGTCGCGCCGGCTACGGTCGCTGTGAGGACGAGAGCAGGGTCGACGTCCGACGATCCTGTGACCATCCCAGGCACAATGCGACGGAAAGGGCCAGGGCCGCCCGTCTCCGGGCCTGGCCAGTGCAGCAGCTTAGCAGCGGCTTCCGTTGCTGCTTTATGGGATTTTGGGGAGTTCACGACGCAGTGCCCTTTCAATCCGGCGTTCGTGCCACAACCGCAGCGGCCTGGTGTAGTTGATGATCCCAAAGGCGGCAATTGCGGCCAGCAAGAGAGCGCTGCTGATAAACAGGAACACGCGCGACGCGTTCGTCTGGGCTACTTGCAGGATCACCAGAGCATTCCGCGGCGTGAGCAGCATAGCAGCAGCCAGAGCCAGCATGCCAATGCCGGCCAGCAAACCCGTGACATTCTTGGCCCATCGCCCGGTGGCGTGGTATTCCGCAAATAACGTGAATCCGTAGGAGATGAGCCCCGCGATTACGATGAAGTTCGCGACAATAGCAATCCAGGACTTCAGATCCATTCTGCTGATTTAAGACGCATTCAGAACAGCTTGAGGTTGGAAACTTAACCGAAAAGAATTAGGGGATTCTCGCCGACCAGACACTCAGAAGATCAGAAACTTCTTCTTTTTCTTGAGACCGCTCTGGCCCTGATGCTGCGTGGAATCTCCATTCGCGGCCACCATCAAGGGTTTGTTGCTCTTTTCGCCGGCGACGGCTCCTGCGTCAGTAAAACCTGGCTTGATGTCAATGTAGGCTTGCTCACGCAACTTCTCCAGATAGACGCGCGCAGCCGGCTCCAGCTTTTGCGAGTAGATGGCGTTTTCGATTCGCTTCTCGACTTCGCTCAGCGGCGGGACGCCAGCGGGATGATGATCGTCTACCTTTAGGATGATAAAGCCCTGCCGGGTTCTGATCGGCTGCGTGAACTGCCCTGATTTCAGCGCGAACGTTTTATCTTCAAGTTCCTTGGCAAGCTCGCCGCGCTTGAATGTTCCCAGCACGCCTCCCTGTGGCGCGGTTTCGGCCTGGGACACCTTCTTTGCCAGCTCCGCGAAATCCGCTCCGTTCTTTAGTTGTTGCTCGGCGTCTTGCGCTTTCTTCTCCGCTGCCGCCAGCACTGCCGGATCTTCCTGGATCGGCTGCTGTTGTTCCTGCTTGTCTTTCGCGTTCTCGTCAGGCTTCTGCTTGGGCTGGGTGGAGAAGAGAATCTCGCTCAGGCTTACTGCTTCAGGACCCTCCAATTCCTTCTGATGGTCCTTGTAAAACTTTTGAACTTCCTCACTGGTGATGTGGATCTTTGATCCCACTTCCTGCCCGATCACCTGTTCAGTCACGGCGCCAATGCGAATCTGCTCTTTGAAATCCTCGAAGGAGACGCCCTGCTTCTTGGCTTCGTTCTCCAAGTCTTCCATCGTGGCGAGGCCCATCTGCTGCCGCATTTGGTTGAGCCGCTTGATAGTCTCCGTCTCTCCGGTGATTCCCAGTTCTTTGCCTTTTTCCAGCAGCAGTTGCCGGTCAATCAGATCCCGGAGCAACTGCTTTTCCGCGTCGGGCCATTTCGATTGCCAGTCGCTCGGGAACTGCTGCTTCAGTTCGTCGGTGCGCGTGGCTTTGGCCTTTTCATAGTCCGACCGGGTGATGATCTGATCGTTCACGCGGGCGATGATCTCGTCCACAATGTTGTCGGCGTGCAGCGCCAGCGAGAGCAGAACGAAGGAGACGGCAAAAATCGATAATTTCTTCAGCATGACGGCTTCTTAAGAGAATTTGACCTTTATTTTAGCAGTGCCGCACCCGCCCAGCTACTTCGGCGACGGCGACGGCGCTGGCTTCTTCTTGTTCAACAAGCCGCCAAGAATTCCTTTGAGATCGGGCTTCTGTTCGGCTTGGCCGCCTTTACTTCCCTGGATTGCATTCAATAGACCGGTTCCGACGGTAGACTTCAGTTGATTGCCCAGAGCGGGAAGGAACCTGGGATTCGATGTGGTGCCCTGAATCAGAAAAGGAATTCCTTTGTTCTGCACCGAACCGGAAACGCTCGTCAGTTTTCCCAGAACGCTTCCGGCGCCAGATGCAAGCTTGAGCAGCATCTTGAAATCGAGCGCGTTGTTGGCTCCGATCACACCATTGCCGGTAAGCGAGCCCATGCTGGGCACATCAACCAGAATATTGTCGGCGCGAATGCCTTCCGGGGCGACGCGCAGCGCGGAACTCACGGTCTGGATCAGAGTGTCCGGGCTCGATTTGATCCCGGCGAAGGAGCTCAACGCGCCCAGCTTCTGCGCCAGATCAAAGCCGGTGAGATGCGTTTGCGAAACATTCAAGGGGCCGGTGATGACCAGCCGGTCCAGCGGTCCCTGGGCATTCATATCCAGGTTAATGACGCCGCCCTGGAGCGATGCGCCCGACGGAAGCACGACGCCGAAAGCCGGCAACAGCGCCTCCACATCGTTAACTGCCATGTTCTTGCCCTGGATCTTCAGATTTGCGGTCGTGTCCTCGCCTTTCGCGTTGATCGAACCTCCCGCCGTGGTCGTGCTGTTTCCGGTGTGCAGCGCGGTCTCCAGCGTGCCGGTCTGTGACTCCAGGCCGTAGTTGGTCTTGTAGTCGATAGTTACAGGCGCTTTCGCTTCGCCCGGGCCTTTGATCACCCGTAGTCGTGTCGCTTTCGCATTGCCGTCAGAGTGCAGCGTGGTGCCGTCAGACTTAAGCTTGCCGCTGAAGTCCAAAATTCCCGCCAGGCCGGAGCTGGGATCGAGAAAGCCGGTCTTCGCCAGGTCGGCATGTTCCAACTTGATGGTGGCATCGAGCGGCGTGCGCGCAGAATCCTCGCGATTCAGCGGGCCTGCTTGCCCATCCAGCGCAAGCGCGCCTCCGCCCGGCGTATCAGCCGTCATGGTGAATGGCATTACGCTGGTCAGGGAAATGTTTCTTGCTGTGAGATTCACGTTGTTATAAACGTGCTCCTGCCCGGCTTTGCGGCCGCTCGATTGTCCCACATGCACTTTGCCATTCACGATTTGGAATTTGTCCACGGAGATCTGCGGCAGGCTCTTGTCGGATGTTTGTTGTTGCGGCTTGCTTGACGATGAACCCATCGTGGAGTAGTTCCACTTGCCGGCAGCATTGCGCAGCAGAACGATGTCAGGATTTTCCACCGTGATTCCGGTCACACTCAGCGTGCGCGAGAAGATCAGCGGCATCAGCCGCAACCCGACTTTCAGCGAAGATGCTTTCAAAAACGGACCTTTGTTGAATGCCGGATCATCGCTGATGACGATATTTGAGGCAGAAGCGCCACCGCTGAAGATGGAGGCGTCCAGCTTGCCGATCTGGACCTGCCGGTTGAGCGACGCAGAGAGACTCTGCTCCAGCTTGGGGCGAAAGCTGTCCACATTGATAAAGAAAGGAACGCAGAGGGCCGCAATCACCAGCACGGCAACGATGATTCCAACAATGGCGAAAAGCTTTTTCATGGCGGGAAAATGCTATCAAAACGTGAGATGCAGATGCGAACCAGGCGGCGGCTCACCACTCTGGAAATAGCTGAAAGAAGTCGCTTTCGGCTAAGGCAACAATCTCGATTAGGCCAGAGCGGGATTAGTGTATCGGTTTCATCCCGACGAAGACATCTAACTCATCAGCATCGTTGCTCCGATTCGCCCGAAGTGGTGGTGCTTGAAGGTGTGCCGCAGCTACGGCATTGGCGATTGCCGTAGCCTCGGCCACTCGCGTGTTCCCGCATGTCAGTGTTATACCAATTGGGTTGTCGAATCTAATTGCTCCCCCACCGGTCATTTCGACGCTGTATCCAACGGACTCAAGGAGCGCCTTT
>DATEGH010000125.1:0-15255 GCA_035280185.1 Terriglobales bacterium | reverse complement strand
TGCGCTCGCCGGAGCAGCAGTTCCCCGGCTCCGCCAGCTTGCCGTCAGGCCCGATGCAGGTTTGCGTCAGCCCGCACCAGAAAAGCCCATCATTGCAGCGAGGCACCGTCGGGTCCGGCTCTGATCTGATGTACTGGGTTTTCCAGTGCAGTGCCGAGCATAGTCCCGGCCGCTCGGTATTGAAACGCTCAGGAACGTTGCTCATGCCCAGCCTCCTCCCATCCCGTTGTGCGCGAAGGCGTGCACCTGGCCTCCGGCGGCCTTGAGTAAGGCTCGTTTGACGGCTACCTGCGTCAGGTGGATTTTTTGTTCGTTGCGTCCCAGGCTCTTTGCTTTCGCGACTGCGGCTTTCGCCGCTTGATCAGCCGTAGCTTCGGTTATGGCTTTTCCTTGCAGCGCCTGTGCCGCCTCAGCTGAAAGCCACGGAACCGGCGCCACATGCCCCAGCACCACACGCGCACTTTCTACCGTGCTGCCGTTCATCTTGAGCGCGACCGCGGCGGTTGCATACGGCCAGTCAAACGCTTCCTTCTGCCGGACCTCGTATTGCGCGGCGCGCACGCCAGGCGCGGGCGGAACAATCACGTCAGTGATGAACTCGTTCGGACGCAGATCGTGTTCGCGCTCGCTTTCGGACTTGGGAATCACAAAGAATTTCTCCAGCGGCACTTCACGCGCCCCGCGCGGGCCCAGCAGTCGCACTCTTGCGTTGTACGCAATCAGCACTGGCGCGACGGTGGACGGGCTCACGAAATATGCCGGTCCATCATTGCCCAGAATTGCATGGTGCCGGTTATCGCCTTCGAGCACCAGCGATTTTCCATCTTTCGTTTGCGCCAGCAGCCCGTGTCCCGTGCGGAAGTACCAGCAACGAGGACGTTGGCACAGGTTGCCGCCAACTGTGGCCACGTTTCTGATCTGCGGACTCGCGGCATCGCCGGCTGCCGCGGCCAGCATGGGATGACGCTCGCGAACCTGCGATGCCATCCCAATCTGCGCTAGCGTCACCAGCGCGCCCAGATTCAAATTGCCTTTCTCATTGCTGATGGCGTGCATTCCCGCTACGCGCTTGATGTTCACCAGGCGCTTCGGTGTGGTGATGTCATCCTTCATCAGCGAGAGCAGATCGCTGCCGCCGGCCAGAATTTCCACCTCGTCCCAGCGTGAGGCAAGCAGTCCTGGAACCTCTTCCTTCTTTGTGGGGGAAGCGTAGCTAAACGCGCGCATTGTTTCCTCCTTGCTGCAACGCCGCCACGATCCGTTCCGGCGTGAGCGGAATGAACGGCACTCGCGTTCCAATGGCGTTGGCAACCGCATTGGAAATTGCCGCCATGGGCCCGACCGTCGGCGGTTCTCCCAGGCCAATCGGCCCGCGCTCGTCGTAGCCTTTGCCCGTCATCATATGGACCAACAGCTCGCCTACATCGCCGATACCGGCCAGCCGATAGAAATCCATGTTTGGATTCAGCATGGTTCCCGTTACCGGATCCATGATTTTTTCTTCGTACAGCGCGGTTGCGATTCCCATAATCATGGCGCCGTAAACCTGGCTTTCCGCGGTTTTCAGGTTGATGATCAGGCCGCAATCCTGTGCTGTAACCATCTTGTTCATTTTCACCACGCCGGTTTCTGTATCCACGGAAACATCAGCCATCACGGCGCCGCCTACGCCGCTTGAAATCAGGGGTTCGGCCGGAACGTGGTTTCTCTCCGTGACTTCAATCGGCTTCGCCCCCAGGCGCATACATGCATCTTTCCAGCTCATGCTGCGCGAAGGAGCCGACTTCACCCGAATCGTCCCGCTCACGGCTTCGAGATCACCCGGTTGCGCATTCAGCGCGGATGCCACGCGGGCAAAGAGCTGATCGCGTGCGTCAACTACGGCGCGACGGGTGGAAGAACTCACGCCGCCAATCGTGGTGCTGCCGCCGGAACCTCCGTCCGGCGGGTACTCGGTGTCGCCGATCTTCAGATTGATCTGTTCCGGCGTTAGCCCCAGCGTGTCCGCGGCAACAATCATGATGGCCGTGCGCGTGCCCGTGCCCAGGTCCTGCGTACCCATTTTGATCTCGACTGAGCTGTCCGGATGAATGGTGATCGCGCAGTTGCTCGCGTGCCCGCGGCCGCCCCAGGTATGGATTGCCACGCCCAGCCCGCGCTTCACCGGCCCCGAGCCGCCCTGGCCGTGCGGATGCCAGTTCTGCTTCCAGGCGATAAGGTCGGAAGCAATCATCAGCTCGTCGTGATAGGTATGCGCGCGTCCGAACTTGTCGTCCTTCGGCGCCGTGAGCTGAAGGTTCTTGAGCAACAGCTCTACCGGATCCATATTCAGCTTGGCTGCCAGATCATCCAGCGCGCCCATTGTTACAAGGCAGCCCTGCGGATGATTGGGAGCACGCCACGCTCGCGCCGGCCCGATGTTGGTCGCAACCGCGGTATGCGATTTCCGCTGGTTGGGAATATTCACCACGTAAGGCATCGGCGGAGCGCCACCGCCTCCCGGCCCGCCCGTCCCCCAGGAATCCGATTGCCACGCCAGCAGCGTGCCATCTTTCTTCGCACCGACTTTGACCTTCGCCCAAATCGAAGGCCGGCAGCCGGCGACTTCCAACTCCGGCGCGCGTTCCAACATGTAACGGACTGGCTTACCGGCTTTGCGCGAAACCTCGGCTGTGGAAATGCCCCAGCGATCCACCATAAACTTGCTGCCAAAGCCGCCGCCGATGTGGTCCTGATGCACGTGAACGTTCCCTGCAGGAATCTTCAGCCCTTGCGCGTACTGGCCCGCCAGCCCTGAGACGTTCTGTGTGGAGATGTGCGCGAAAAGATGGTCCTTTTCCGGCCACTCCGCAATTGAGCCGTGGCTCTCCAGGCAGCAGTGCGTGATCACCGGACAGCCGTAGCTGCCTTCGGAAACCACTTCCGCTTCCTTGAACGCTGAATCGGGATCCCCTTTGACCTCTTCTTCCGCTTTGCGATACTGCGACTCGCTGGTCGGCTCTTCTGTCACCTTTGCAGATTGCAACGCGTTGATGACCGCATCGCTGACCTCGTCTTCTTTGAGCCCTGCGGCCATCTGCGGGCTCACTTTGAAGGTAATTCCACGCTCCTGAACCTTGGCGACGATCTTCGCGTCCGGCATCTCGTCATCCAGCATGTTCATGACGTCGCGACGCGAAAGCGGACCACCAGATTCAGGTACATTTTTCGGTTCTTTGAAGTCGTCAACGAAGTGCTGCAGGGGCTGGTACTCCACTTTCACCATGTGTGCCGCATCGCCGGCAGCGCGCTCGTCTGCCGCAGCCACGATCACGATGTCATCGCCCGCCCAGTGAATTTCTGATCCAGGCTCCTGAACCACGTGGACAGCAACCACTCCCGGCATCTTCTCTGCCGCTGAAGTATTCACGCTCGTGACCTTGGCGTGCGCATAGGGGCAGCGCACCACCGCGCCATACAGCATTCCCGGCCGATGCACATCATAGGTGTACTTGGCGCGACCGGACGCCTTCACTGGCCCGTCCACGCGTGAAACCCGCTTGCCAATCCAGGAGCGCTGCTCCGCACCCGGCCATTCATACTTGCTGATCTCGTCCGGCATCGCTCATACTCCTTTCAGCGTTTTGGCAGCCTGCATCACGGCAAGACGCATGCCCGCGTAGGTCCCGCAGCGGCAGAAGTTTCCGCCCAATCCGTGCTTGATATCGTCCATGGTCGGATTGGGATGTTCATTGAGAAATGCCGCTGTCGCCATCACAAACCCCGGCGTGCAGAAGCCGCACTGCTGCGCGTCGTTGTCCACGAACGCCTGCTGGATCGGATGCAGATGTCCCGGCTCGCCCAGCCCTTCCACCGTTGTGATCTGGTTGTTCTGCGAGTCAATCGCCAGCACCGAGCAGGAGTACACGGCTTTGCCGTCCATCAGCACCGTGCAGGCCCCGCAGGTCCCGCGATCGCAAACGCGCTTGGATCCCGTGAGCTCGAACTGGTCGCGCAGCGCGTCCAGCAGCGTGACGCGCGGCTCAAGCGACGCTCGCAGCTTCTTACCATTCACGTTGAGCACAACCGGCACTTTCCCCGGACCCTGTTCGGCGGCTCCGGCTTCTTTTTCCGTCAGAGCGCCCGCTTTGGCTACCAGCGGCGCAGCCGCTGACACGCCGGAAAGCTTCAGGAAATCACGCCGGGAAACGCCCTTCTTTTTGCGGCTCGTTTGTTCGTTGGATTCAGAGGATTGCTGTTTCTCTTTGGAGTTGTCGGGCAGATCGTCCACAGGTCCCTCCATGTCAGTGCAAGCGGATAGAACAGCAGCGAATGAAACGCAAGCATTGTAACTCTCCGGCGCGGAGCTTGTCATAACTCGAGATGTGGTGCGACGACGGCGAGGAACTCACGCGAGTTGATGATCTTGGTGTTCTTCCAAAATTTGGGGAAATGTCTTAGATTGCCACTTACAATGTAGTCAGCTCTCGCTGAATCAGCGCATTCGATGAATATGTTGTCTTCCAAGTCAGTTGTGATCTGTGGAAGGCTCTTAGGGCTGATTACCGTAGCGCGGTTCCTGATCCACTGCAGCAGTTGAAGTCGTTGGCCTTTGCGAATCCTCAGCTCCGGACGCGCCAGGACAGCAGCATATTCGTCCAGAATCGCGTTGGACACATAGCATCGCGCTGGTTTGGTGAGAGCAAACAGCAGTATTGTACGTTCCGCACCTTCAGGCTTTAGGGCAGCCGAGATAACGATGTTTGTATCGAGAACTAACCGAAGTGGAAGCATTACTTGCGCTTTGCACTTCTTCGACGAGCTATCCTGACAATCCGATCAATCTGTCTGGAAGTCAGCTTGTGAGTTCCCTTTCGTTTCGATTCTTCGCCAATGATGCGAAGGACCTCGGGCTCCGGCGCAGCGAGTCTCATATAAGCGTTCAAACTGAGCAGAACAGCTCGCGGAGTTCCCCGCTTCTCAATCACCAGAGAACGTCCTTCACTTTCGACTCGGCGCAGCAGCCGGCCGAATTTTGTCCGCGCCTGCAGAGCGGTTATAACCACGCTTACGTTATTCATGAAATCTCTCTTTCAATCGCTTGAACTGTACAGTTCATTATTATAGCTTGCATAAGCCACAAGATCACGCGTTATTGCGATCTCATTTACAATCAAAAGCTCGGGGTCGCGATACTAAAAGCTAAGAGCTAAAGGCTAACGGCTGCTCTCCATGAAATCCGGCATCATCGGCCTGCCGCAGGTGGGCAAGACATCTCTGTTCAAAATCCTCACCAAAGCTGACGTTTCCAGCCGCGGCTTTGCCAATCCCCGTGAAGCGCACCTCGGCGTTGCCAAAGTGCCCGACGATCGCCTGGACCGGTTAGCAGCCCAGTACAACCCGAAAAAGCTGACTCACGCCAGCGTCGAATACGCCGACGTGGCCGCCATCGGCCAGGAAGCCTTAAAGGAAACCACCTTCCTGACGAATCTCCGCACGGTGGACGCACTGGCCCATGTGCTGCGCGCCTTTGACGATCCCTCTATCCCTCACGTTGGGGAAATCAATCCTCTGCGCGACGCCAAGACCGTCGACTTCGACCTGATCGTTAGCGACCTTGGCCAGGTGGAGAAGCGCCTGGAGCGCGTAGAGAAAGATATGAAGAAGATGAAGAGCCCGGAGCTGGAGCGGGAATTCGATCTTCTCACGCGCTGCAAAGCCCATCTCGAAAAAGAGCTGCCGTTGCGCGAGATGGAGATTTCCGCCGATGACGAAAAACGCATCCGCGGCTTCATGTTCCTCAGCCAGATGCCGATCCTTTACGTGGTCAACGTGAACGAATCAACCAATCTCGGCGCGGACCTTGACTCCGCTGTGTCCAAGTACAATTTGAGCGAAATCTCCGCGCGTCCGAACGCCGGCGCGACCGCCATCTGCGGCAAGGTGGAAGCGGAACTGGCCGACATGAGCGACGAAGAAGCGCAAGAGTTTCTCTCCAGCTACGGCCTCAAGGAGAGCGGACTCACACGGCTGATTCGTAAGACCTATGAACTACTGGGGGTGATTTCCTTTTTCACCATCGGCGAGGACGAGTGCCGCGCCTGGACCGTGCCGCGCAATTCGCGCGCGCAGGCCGCCGCCGGCGCCATCCACTCCGATCTGGAAAAGCACTTCATCCGTGCTGAAACCATCCATTGGGACAAGCTGCTGGAATCCGGATCCGAGGCCAACGCCCGCGCCAAGGGTCTGCTGCGCTTGGAAGGCAAAGACTACATCGTCCAGGACGGCGACGTGCTCCACATCCGTCACAGCGGCTGATCTCTTTTCCAACTTGCGAAAGCCTCTTGCCCCGAGCAATTGATCTGGTATTCTCCCCTATTCCTCCATGAGCCCAATCAACGCCATCATTCTGCTTGGAGTTGCCGCGGCCGCAGCCAACGGCTTTGGCGGCGCTGTGATTGTCCAGAAAAACTGGGAGCGCCGCTACCTGCGCTACTTCATCGCTCTGGGAGCAGGTTTCATGCTCGGCACCGTCATGCTGGAAATGCTGCCGGAGAGCATTCAACTCACGGGCAGAAACGCGCCTCTGCTGGTGCTCACCGGATACTTCGTCGTCCACTTCTTTGAGCACACCGTCACCACGCATTTCCATTTCGGCGAAGAGACGCATACCGAAGAATATGACCGGCCGCATCGCGCGTATTCGGTGATTCTTGGGCTCATCATTCACACCTTCTTTGACGGCATCGCCATCGCTTCCGGCTTTCTGGTTTCCCAGTTTCTCGGCTGGATCATCTTTCTCGCCGTGATTCTGCACAAGGTGCCGGAGGGCTTTACCGCATCGTCGGTGATGCTGGCCAGCGGGCACAGCAGAAAATCGGCATGGCTGGCGTCCCTGCTGCTCGGGTGCGCTACCGTTCTCGGCGTCCTCACCGTGACGGTTTCCAGCCGGTCTCTTCCCGCCGGTCTCCCGCTCTCTGCCGGGGTAACGCTCTACGTGGCCGCTTCAGACCTGATCCCGGAGGTCAATCGTGAGCCGGGAATGGGAGTGGCCTTTGCCGTGTTCCTTGGGGTCGGAGTGTTCTTGCTGATACAGCGGCTTTTCCACTGAGGGGATTTGGTGATTGGGCAACTTGGTAATTGAGTAATTGAAGAGCCCGCGCCATATTTATTGGCTTCGCGGGCTTCCAAACTACCAACTTACCAAATTACAAAATTATTCAATTGCATCATTCGACTTCCCTCTTCGCCCTGTACCCTTCTCTTGCGACGATCTGGTACTTCACGTCTTTGCCGCGCTGATCGCGGATTTTCAAAGGACTGCCGTCGGGTCCCACCAGTTCTACCTTGAGCTTGCGCCAGGAACCGTCCTGCTTGGGATTGGTCGGATGGTAGGCCAGGCTGTACTGGTTGCGGATCGTCTGGGCGATGTCGGCAAATGCATCGCGGAACGACCCTTCAAACAACGGAGCGTAGTAGCGACCGCCGGTCATGCGGGCAAATGACCTCAACTGATTGTCCGCCTGTTGGTAGGTCATACGGCAGTTCATGTCGGTAATAGGGCAGAGATACCGCATGGCGCCATGGGTCTCCGCCCAATTTCTCAACGCCTGCCCTGTGCTGATGGCATAGATGGCAATATCCTTCGATCCCTGGACCTTCTTGAGCACCTGGTCGAGTGTCTTCTTGCTGAAGGTGTCCACGCCGCTCGAAATCAGGATGATGTACTTGCGGCCCTCGACTCCCTCCAGCCGGTCAATCGTGTCATACAGCGCATCGAAGAGGTTCATCTCATGCGACATAGGCCATTGCAGCTCCCGCAGCCCTTCATAAATCTCCTGCTTGTTCTGAGTGAAATCCGACAGCATGTGCGTATGGATGTCATAAGCCACCAGCGCAATCCAGTCTTCCTTTTTCAGGCTGCTGGCGAAGACTGACGAGGCATAGAGCGCGTCATAGTCGAAATCGTAGAAATAATCCTTCTCGGCAAACTCCACCAGCATCACCGCGGTGATGGGCGCCTGAATCTGGTTGAACCCGGTCACCTTCTGCGGAACGCCATCTTCCAGCACGCGGAAGTTTGCCGGCTTCAGGCCAGGAATAAACATTCCATCTTTGGTCAGCACGCCGACGTCGAGCGTCACCAGCGGCACGCTGATGTGCATGGAAAAGTTGGGCAGGGTCTCCGGGGGCTTGGGCGGTTTCTCTTCCTCTTTCTTCGGCTCCTCTGCAGGCTTCTTCGGCACTGCAATCGGACCGATGTCGCCGCCCGGGCCGCCGGCTTCCGGCGCACCGGTCTGCGGGCTCGCCTGCGGCGTGGGACTGGGGCTCGCGTTGGGCTGCTGCGCAGACAAACTGCTGATAAATAGGATCAGGGTGAAGACCAGCAAAAAAAGGAACCAGGTATTCACCTTAGAAGTTCTAGACGCTTTTGGAGGCTGTATTAAGGACATTTCAGACTGCCTTTTTGCCAAGATGTTTACTAGTATAGATGCACGAACTCACAATTTCAGAGGCCGTATTAACTGAAGAAGGGTTTGTGTCGCCGGTGATGACACCCGGTCCCCCGAGGTATGAAAAAAGCTGTCACGACTCTCGCGCTTTTCGTCTTCCTGAGCCTGAGTTTGTCCCAGGCCCACGCCGCCGACAGCCCTGCCGCCATCCCCAACGCCAACCATACTCCCATCATGAGTGTGGCCGACGTGCGCGCGGGAATGAAGGGCGTCGCCTACACCGTCTTCCAAGGCACCCAGCCCGAGGCCATGCAAGTGGAAGTCCTCGGAGTGCTCAAGAACTTCAACGGCCCCAAGGCCGATGTCGTACTGATTCGCCTTGAAGGAAAGAAACCCGAATATACCGGCGTGGTTGCGGGCATGAGCGGCAGTCCGGTCTATATTGACGGCAAACTGCTCGGCGCCATTGCCTATCGCATCGGGCAGTTCTCCAAGGAAGCCATCGCCGGAGTCACTCCCATCCAGCAGATGCTGGAGATCAACGAGTTTGACCGCAGTGTGCCCGCGAGCGCTGAGACTTCTTCCAACTCCACGTCTGCGGAAAAAACCAGCGGACCTGGTGATCCCAATCTCGGCCGGCTTCAAGCGAGACAGCCGATAGTTCAGCCCATTGATTCGCCATTTGTGTTCAGCGGATTCAATGAAGCCGCGCTGCAGCCCTTTGCTTCGCAGTTCGCCGCTGCCGGCATTACTCCCGTGATGGGCGTCGGCTCCGTCAGTGATGAGAAGCAGCCGGAGCCTCTGGTGCCTGGCTCGGCCGTGAGTGCCGTTCTTGTTCGCGGCGATATGGATGTTGCCGCAACCTGCACCGTCACCTACATGGACAAAGACCACCTGCTGGCATGCGGGCATCCGCTCACCCAGTACGGCATGGTGGATATGCCCATGACCAAAGCCAACGTCATCGCCACGCTGCCTTCGCCTCTGAATGCGTTCAAGATCGTCAACGCCACCGAACCTGTAGGCGCGTTTGTGCAGGACCGCAAGACTGGAATCCTCGGCCGCTTCGGCACCGAGCCTGAGATGATCCCCGTCACGCTCAGCATTCACGGACCGAGCGGGCCCAAGGAATTTCACTACGAAGTCCTGAACAATCCCAAGCTGACTCCCGTCATGATGATGGCAACGGTGTTCAATGCCTTGATGGGCATGAACCAGTACGGCGAAGAAACCACCTATCGCATGAACGGCCGCATCCACGTGAGCGGCTATCCGGACGTGCGGCTCACAAACATGTTTTCCCCGGTGGACAATCAGCCCACGGCCTACTCCGTCGCGATGGCATTGGGCGATCACTTCAACCGCATTTACGACAATCCTTACGAAGCGCCCAGCGTTGCCGGTGTATCGCTCGACTTCAGCCTGGAGCGCGACCGCCACTCCGCCGTGCTGGAGAACGCGCGCACTGACGTGACCGAAGCTCGCCCCGGCGATGAGATCACCGTCGAAGCCGTCCTGCGTCCCTATCGTGGAGAGCGGATCGTGCGCCGCATTCCCGTGCGCGTGCCCACTTCGGTTTCCAAAGGCACGTTGCGGATTCTCGTCAGCGATGCCGAGACACTCGACCGCGCTCGCCACGGCTCGCCGGCTATGGGCCAGCGCCTTGACCTCAATTCCACCATCGAACTGCTCAATAAGGAACACCTGAATGACCATCTTTACGTTTCGCTGCTGGAGCCCAATCCGCAGGCTACGGTCGAAGACAAAGTCATGCCCGCAGTTCCGCTATCCGTGATGAACGTGATGGAAGGCATGCGAGCTACCCAGGAAATGCAGGTGTTCAACGAATCGGCAGTGAACGAGTCCTCCACTCCGGTCGGCTACGTGGTGAGCGGCTCGCAGGTCATCAGCCTGACGATCAAATAATCGGGTGATCTGATGATCGGGTGATCCGTTCATCGCTTGATCCTTTTGGAGCTATTCGGATCTCGCGGGGACAATGACGCAATCCGCTTATATGAAGTGGCTTCAGTCCCTGCTGAACTAAGCATCGTCGTCGATTCTGTTACTCTTTGCTAGCCGAGTTTTGGCAACGGGAACCGATCACCCGACGAACCGATCACCCGATGGTCTGCGGTAATCTGAATACATCTCATGAAAAGATTTTTCTCTGCTTTCTTTGTTTTAGCTTTTGCTATATGCGCCTTTGCCGAAGGCACCAGCCTGTGGACTGAAACCGGTTATGACGATTTTGAGCGTGGCGCCGCCCGCGGGGTCGCCATCCGCAGCACCGGCCAAATCGAGCTGGCGCCGGCGTTCAAGGTGCTTTATACCAGCCCTTCCACTTTCATCTGGAAAATCGCGGCCGATCGAGACGGTACAGTTTATGCGGCCACGGGAGCGCCCGCGCGCGTGTATCGCATCACGCCTGATGGCAAATCGAGCGTGATCTTTGAGCCAAAGGAACTTCAGGTGCAGACCATTGTCCTGGGCAAGGATGGCGCCGTTTACGCCGGCACGTCCCCTGACGGCAAGGTCTATCGCCTCACCCGCAGCGGGACTGGTGCAACCGCCGAATACTCGGCCAGCGTCTTCTTCGATCCCAAAACCAAGTACATCTGGGACCTTGCGTTTGACTCGAACGGGCGCCTCTATGTGGCTACCGGCGACAATGGCGAAATCTATCGTGTGGAAGCGAACGGCCAGGGATCCCTGTTCTTCAAGTCCGATGAAGCGCACATCCGCGTGCTCAGCTTCGATCCTCGAGGAAACCTCATCGCCGGCTCTGATGGCAGCGCGCTGGTGTATCGCATTACTCCCGCGGGCCAGGGCTTTGTGCTTTACAGTGCGCCTCGCAAAGAGATCACCGCGCTGGCCGTGGATCCCGCAGGCAACATCTATGCGGCCGCGACCGGAGAAAAGCATGCTCCGCCTCCGCCTCCCGTGATCCCGAACCCTGCGGCTCCCGCAGCTCCAGCAGGAGTCGTGCCGCTCATTGGCGCAGTGAATCTCGGCGGCTCGGATGTTTACAGGATCGCCCCTGACGGCTCTCCCAGCCGCCTCTGGTCGTCGCGCGACGACATCGTCTACGCGCTCGACTTTGACAGCTCCGGAAAACTGATTGCAGGAGCCGGCAATAAAGGCCGGATCTACTCGATTGAGAAGAACGGTGACTACACTGATCTGCTCCGCGCCAGCGCCAACCAGGTGACCTCGTTTGCCAAAGCGCCCGGCGGAGGGCTCTACTGTTCCAGCAGCAATCTGGGAAAGATTTTTCTCATCAGCAACTCGCTCGAAAGTGAAGGATCGTTCGAAAGCGACGTCGAAGATGCGCACATCTTCTCGCGCTGGGGCCGGGCTGAAGTCCGTGGCCGGGGCAATTTCGAACTCTTCGCGCGCAGCGGCAACGTGGACAATCCCGACCGCAACTGGAGCGGATGGACGCGCGTTGATCTGAACAAAGATGCCCGGCTCGACGTTCCTCCTGCGCGCTTTGTACAGTGGCGCGCCGTGCTGCATCCCGCGAACCCTTCAACGCAGATTGATCAGGTGGCCATCAACTATCTCTCAAAGAACGTCGCGCCTGTGGTGGATGACATTGTGGTGCAGCAGGGAGCGCGTTTCCAGCCGCAGCCGCGTCCCATTGGGCCGGAGAATGTGGTCGTTAATTTTGGCGCTCCACCGACTCCGACTCAGGTTGCGGAAGGACCACCTCCTGCCATCCGTGACCGTTCTTCGATTGCCGTGCGCTGGAGTGCTCACGATGACAACCAGGACAACCTGATCTTCTCGCTCTACTACCGCGGCGAAAATGAACGCGAATGGAAGCTGCTGAAGGCTGGTACCACAGATCATTTCTACTCCTTCGACTCCGGCCTCCTGCCCGATGGAGGCTACTATATCCGCGTCGTCGCCAGCGATGCTCCTTCGCACACGCCGGATGAGGCCCTCACCGACGACAAGGAGTCCCTGCGCTTTGAGGTCGACAACACTCCTCCCCGCATCGAGAACCTGGCCGCGCGTGTGGAAGGCCAGCAGTTGCACGTCACTTTTCATAGCACCGATGATTTCTCGGCCATCAAGCGCGCTGAGTTTTCCATTGATGCGGGCGACTGGCAGTACCTGGAACCGGTCGGCCAGCTCTCCGATTCCAAGACAGAGAATTACGACTTCAACGCGCTGCTCACTCCACCTCCGGCTGACGAACAAGCCCAGGAGAAACGCGGTAAGAACAAGAGCGCTCCCCAGCCCACAGGAGAGCATGTGGTGGTCGTTCGCGTCTACGACCGCGCAGACAATGTAGCCACGGCAAAGTACGTCGTAAGATAACTGCTTTATTTCTCCCGAACGAAGCCAGGGAACCCTATAGCTCTCAATGACCTCTTCTCATTGAAAGGAGATCACTTTTTGATCAGGGTTCCTATATCTTCTTAAGGACTTTAATCCTCATTCAACCCACTTCTAATCTTCCCACTCCATTCTCAATCCAGGTTCGGTGGTTACTTTGGTACCTCTGCATGGCAAGCTGGTCTTAAAGGCTTGTTGCAGAAGTCATTGAGAGCTCCTACTTCCGGGCAATCAGGCTACGAGGGCTGGTTGTTAAAGGGCGTTTGATGGCTGCCGGCGGAGCGCGACTTGAGCATCCCCTTTTCGTTCCTGCCGGTCCGCGATTCATCACGTCTTTTTCCCACCCAGGCACAGGGCAAGACTCGCCTTGTAGGTTCTTCGATCCTGGTTCCCTGAATCGGACGCATGTATGAAAGGAACAGGTTGGGGCATGGCCTATCTTCGGGGTACTACATTCCAGGAGCAAACCTTAGCCGGGGAAATTTCGCATCAGGTATGGGCGGGCCCGGCAGGCATCGGCTGGGTTATAGCTTTTGCTGCCGCTGCTGCAAGAATCTTTTCGCCTTCGGCCATCCGCGAGTTCCTGCTTGAATTGCGGGCCAAAGACAATCTTCTCTTCCGCTTTGGCTGGTTGCTGCTAGGTGCCCTTCCCCTGTTTGCCATCTGCGCCTTTCTCCATGGCGGCATCTATGCCAATACACCATGGATCAAGCCGATGAAGTTTGCCATCTCCTTTGCAACTTTCGTCTGGACAGTAAGCCTGTTCCTGAGTGTCCTCCGCATTCCTGCCTGGAAACGGCGGCTGGTGCGGCGCACCGTCGTGGGCAGCGTCACCATCGAGATGCTCTGCCTTGCTGCCCAGGCCTGGCGCAACGTGCCCGCCGGGTCGGGAACATTCGCCGACTTCCTGATTTTCCAGGGCACCACGGCGATGGTTTCAGTGAACACCGTCATTACAATCTGGCTGTTGATCGTTTTCAGCGTCAATCGTGAGCGCATCAAGATCGCCGACGCCGCGCAGGTTCTCGCCATCCGGCTCAGCATTGTAATTTTTCTCCTCGGTAACGCCATTGGCGGCTACATGCTCTCTCGCGGAGCTCATACCGTGGGCGCTCATGACGGCGGCCCGGGACTTCCCTTCTTAGGTTGGAGCACGATTGCAGGCGACCTGCGAATCTCGCACTTCATTGCCATTCACGCCATCCAGATCGTGCCGCTGTTTGCGTTCATTCTGTGGCGGATGGCGCCGCGTCCCGCGCTGCGCCGGCGACGGATGGCGGTAGCCGCTGCCGGACTTGCCGTGGCATGTGTGATCCTCGGTACGTTCCTCCAGGCGCTGCTGGGATATCCGCTGCTCTCGATGTTGAGGTAGTCCCACAAACTCTGACACTAGCGCACCTGGCACGCTGGCGCCCCTCCGCGACTTCATCTGCCAATGGCACGATGCCATCAAGAAGAAGGAGCTGGCCAACGCCCGCCAACTGGCCGTTATGGCTCACCTGCTCTCTGACGAGGCGCTCAAGCAGAGATAGAACTGCGCTTTGCCTCCTCGTAATATCTCAGCGGGCGTGTGACACCTGTCACAGCGGCACACACCATTTCGTCCTACTCTCCGCTCATGAAGTCCAACATAGATCTGAATCGGACGCCGCTGGTTGTCATCTGGGAAGCAACTCGCGCATGCGATCTCGCCTGCGTACATTGCCGCGCTTCCGCCCAGCCCGCGCGCAACCCGCTCGAACTGACCACGTTTGAAGCCAAGCGCCTGATTGACGATATTGCGGAGCTGAACCCGCCCGTCTTCGTCTTCACCGGCGGCGATCCTCTGAAGCGGCCCGATATTTACGAGCTTGTGAGTTATGCCTCGCTCAAGTATCTCCACCCTGCCATGACGCCAAGCGCCACGCCGCTGCTCACCCGCGATTCACTCCTGGAACTGAAGCGTTCCGGGCTGCACCGGCTAGCGCTGAGTCTCGACGGGCCGACCGCCGAATTGCACGACGCTTTTCGCGGCGTGGCAGGCTCCTTCGCGATAACCCTGAAATCGATGGCCTGGTGCAATGCCATCGGACTGCCTATCCAGATCAACACAACTGTCTCCCGGCGAAACCTTGGCGACCTGGAACAGATTCTTGCCGTCATCAAACAATACCGGGTCGCGCTGTGGAGCCTATTCTTCCTGGTACCCACAGGACGTGCCGGACAGGCGGACATGCCGTCAGCAGAAGAATCCGAAGCTGCGTTTGAACGTCTCCAATGCATGTCGCGCCGCGTCGTCTTCAAGATCAAAACCACGGAGGCTCCGCATTATCGCCGGTATCTGTTGCAGCACCGCCCCCGTCTGGTGGAATCGCGCGCCGGACGCAACGGCATCCCGGGAATCATGCCGGTCAATGAAGCCAAGGGATTCGTATTCATCTCGCATACAGGAGAGGTCCAACCCAGCGGATTCCTGCCGCTGTCCGCCGGCAACGTT
>DATEGH010000124.1:0-7185 GCA_035280185.1 Terriglobales bacterium | reverse complement strand
TCGGCAAGTAGTCGGCGCCCCAGCGCGGGCTGGCTGTTGCCATCGTGAACGATGCGCAGACCAGCGCCAGCGTGAGCCCCGCCGCGGGAAGAACGTATTTCAAAAGAACTCGCATAACCCTTACTCCTGGTTCGTATACATATTCTTCGGATCATAAAAGCGGCGGCCTGCCCGCTCTGCCTCGCGTGGGCAGACCGCCGGAAGGAGACACAGATACTCTGAGCGCGAAAAAGATGCGATCAGAACGCCGTGGGAAGAATGTCCGTGGGCGGCTCGAACGTAACGCCCGTCGGCTTCGGGATCGGCGTTGGCAGAGGCCGCAGGAACGGCGCGCCACCGTCGTCAATCTCCCAGCGCAGCAGCATCGCGTTATCTTCGTGGACAGTGTTATGGCAGTGCTCCATGAACATGCCGCCGAAATCACGGAACTGCATGGTCAGCGTCACACTTCCGCCTGGCCGCAGACGATAAACGTCCTTTCGCCCTTGCTCCCAGGATGGGACATTGCTGGCGCTGCCATTGCGTGCCAGGATCCTCCCTTCTTCAAAGTGGATGTGAATCGGGTGGTCCCATCCTCCGCCACCGTTCACAAGTGTCCAGACCTCACGAGTGCCAAACTTCGGCGCCGCGGAGATCCGGCCGTAATCCGCGTTCATCACGGAGCCGTTGTTGTCCGTTTGAATTCCCCAAGGCCCGAAGAACGTCGTGACGGGATCGTTGGTGTCCTGGCTTCCGCCGCTCCCGAACAGGAACGTCCGTTCACGGGAGACTGGTATGTTCGTCAGGTCCGGATTTGGGATCATCACCGCCGGCACCTGGCTCTGGTCCGGTTTCGCCGGGTCACGCACAATCCTGAATTCCAGGAACTTGCCCACGCAGGGATCGGCGGAATCGCCTCCAAGGGCTTGCGCCAGCGTCAGATCGGAGTTTGGCTTTCTGCCGTTGCGGTGTTCGGCCAGGTTCACCATCCAGACCTTATCGCCGTTCTGGAAGCGCGAAAAATCAACAACGATATCGTATCGCTCGGCGATACCCTGCTCGTCCAGTTGGGTTAGCGTCACGGGATTGGGGAAGAGGTTGCCGTCGTTTGCGATCTGGATGATCGGCACCGCGTTACCGCTGGCGTCGGCGACAGCGACTTTGAAGAAACGCGAAACGCTGGCGTTCAGAATGCGGAAGCGATACTTGCGGCGCTCTACTTCGAAATATGGCTTGTAGACCAGGTTTACGGTCATCTGATCGCCAAGAAAACCGTCGAACTGGAAGATGTCCATGAAGAGCTGTCCATCTTTGTCCCAGGCCTTGTCTGCCAGCATCAGATTGATGTCACAGTCCAGGTTGCCCCACCCGTTGGCGGTGCCGCTGGGCAGCATCAGGTTTACTCCATCATTCATCTCCTCGTTGCCGCGATCGAGGGCGCTGTAGATGTTGAACATCCCGGCATTGCCTTTATAGACATTTTGCGAGGTGAAGCTGAACATGTGGTCATGGAACCAGTGCGTGCTCATGGTTTCATGCCAGTCGCCGGCAATTTTGACAGTCCCGCCGTTATCATCCGGACCGCCGCAACGCGCGTCAGTAGCGTCTGTGTTGATTGTGTTTCGTCCCGCTATCACGATTGGATAGTGATAGTCATAGAACTGGCCGGGGAAGAAGTAAGCGCCGGTGAACCCATCGTTCTCTGCGCCATGATGGCCATTGTGTTCATGCGTTGTAATGGTGTGAATGCCGAAGCCGTTGTTTTGGCTCTTATCGGCCGGAAGCTTGTTGTGATGGCGGAACAGCACGGGCTCGCCGTATCGGACCTGCATCAGCTTAGGCGGAAGCGTGCCGTTGAAGGTCCACATCGCGAGCGGACCCTGGGTTGGTAAGTCCGGGTGGAACTTGAATTCAAATGATTGGGTGGGATCGATCCCCGAATTCTGCGTTGAAGCAACATTCGGGTTGTAAACCAGGTTTGCCTTGGCGCCTTCCTGGGTCGCTTCGATGGCAATCTTCGGCGGCAGCAGATCAAACTGTTGATGTGCCCAGATTGCTCCCGGAGGGCGCCCTTCACAGGGACCAAATAGCCCTGTTTGTCCGCCCACAAGCGCCGGATCAATCGGAATCGGTGTCTGGTTGGATTCTGCCTGCGGGATGGGACTGAGCGGATGCGGATGGTCAGCATCAATCACCGCCGGAATCGGCATGCGCGGAAGAACATCAAATCGCGGCATGGGCTGCGTGAACGGCTGCACGCCAAATAATGGACTCGGCGGCATTCCGGTCGGAACACCATCGCTGCTCTCGGCGTAGGCGCTGGGGATGAAAGGGTTGAGGCCGTGGATGGGCGCCAGCGCCCCACCCGCGGTGATCAAACCCCACTTGAGCAGATCGCGCCGGCTCACCTGTCCCTGGGAGTAGGCGCGAAGGATCTCTGCCCGGTTATTTCTTGCGTTCTGCGCTTCCCGCAGGCGGGCTCGGGAGGCGTTGCGGAGAAAGAAGGAATCATCCTGTTGACTGCGGTTCATAGCTGCGCTCCTTGCTTCAGTTGAAATGGCATTCGCAGGGCCTGGTTGAGTTTGCGTCGGCACGCGCAGGTCTTGCGTCTTCGCGGCACGACGCGCCGCGAAAGAAAGCGGCTAAATATCGTACAGCGCAATTATCAATGGATAAGATATTATCGCTGTCCGATAAAAAACCGGCAGCAACTCTACTCTCGTAACTTCAAAAAATCAATGCTTATTTTTTAGCCTGTCATGTCCTTCGGCATGCTGGGTTCCAGGTGGTATGACAGTTCCAGGTGCTCGGAATTGAATCAAGCAGAGGTTTGTGGCAGACTTTACGTCGTATGTACGTGGACCATGTTCCGGTGCGGACTGTCCTTCTGCTGCTCGCCCTGGTGGCCCTGCTGTTCTTTGTCCAGGTGCCCCAAGGCAGCTACCAGGCCATGCACGGTCCTACCACCACGCAAAAGGACATCATGGGTGGAACTCTCCTTCAGCTCCTGATCACCGTTTGCGTTTGCGCCCGGTCCTTTTTCGGTCAGTTCCGCCGCGTCCCGCTGCGAGCGGCCGATGGCGATGAAGCTGGCGCGCTTCCCTGGAGAGACTTACCTTTTATCGGCTCTCTGCGCTGCTGATTTTCCGCGTTCCTCTTGAAGAGCCTTCTTCCTTGCCCAAGCAGGGAATTGCCTCCGTTTAAGGCAAGATCAATTCATTCTGAACCGACAGGAGCTATGTATGCGTCCGATTCAGGTAAAGCGCCCCAAGTCACACGTCCGCCTTCATCTTGGCCTGAAAAACAAAATTGTCACCCGGATCAAACCCACGCGCGTGAGTGCCGGCCGCGACGCACGGATCCAGCCGCCGCCGGATTGCCGCCCGGAAATTTGGTAAGTGCTTTTAAGCCAGAGATCCCTTTGGTCCGGCGAGGCGATCTTTGGGTTGGATCGTTAATCGCCGGAATTCGCCGGTGCCTCCGCGCTGGCAGCGGTTGCTCGAGTAAGAGACCGGCGCGGCTGGGTGTGTCTGCAAGTGGCGGGAATTGCCGCTGCCCGCCCAATGCTGTAATACGAGAAGCCCTGCGCTGCCATGCTCTTCGGTGAGTAGAGATTGCGTCCGTCGAAGATTAGGGAGTTTACCAGGCTATTTTGGAGTCTCCTGAGATCAAGAGTTCGAAACTCCTCCCAATCAGTTAGCACGAGCAAGGCATGAGCGTCGCGTGCTGCAGCATAAGGGTCCGCTGCAAACGAAAGATGAGGATGCCGAACCTGTCGCTTCGCGTTTGGCATCGCTGCGGGATCGTAAGCACAAACCGTGGCCCCTTCCTCCAGCAGGGCTTCGATCACGGCAATCGCGGGAGAGCATCGGATATCGTCCGTCCTCGCTTTGAATGCCAATCCAAGAGCGGCAATGCGCTTGCCTGAAATGCCATCAAGAACTTCGCGGACTTTGTCCACATAAAGCGTTCGTTGGCCTTCGTTGATCCGCTGCACTTCCCGTAGAAGGCCCAGTTCGCAGCCCCACTCGCTCGCGAGCGCGTCCAGTGCGGCAACATCCTTGGGAAAGCACGAGCCGCCGTAGCCAAGGCCGGCGCGCAGAAACTTAGGCCCAATACGACTGTCTGAGCCTATACCAGCGGCAACCTCGTCGATGTCCGCTCCCGCCGCCTGGCACAGATTTGCCATGGCATTAATGAAGGACACTTTCATGCTGAGAAAGGAATTGGCTGCATACTTGATGAGTTCCGCGCTGTTGCGGCTGGTTTCGATCAAGCGGGGCCGCGACTGCCCACTTCGTGGAACCGGCACCGCGTCCGGTGTCCGTCCATAGCTGCCGCTAAGCAGAGGCTCGTAAATCCTGCGCATGACCGATGCAGCTCTGGGAGAGTTGCATCCCAGGACGATGCGGTCCGCATAAAGAAAGTCAGTGACGGCGGTGCCTTCGCGCAGAAATTCAGGATTGGAGACCACCTCAAAGTCGGCTTCCGGCCGTAGACGAGAGATGATTCTCTGGAGACGGTCGCCAGTTTTCACCGGAACCGTGCTTTTCTGCACGATGACGGTGAATCCCGTCAAGCCCTTGGTGATCTCCGCTGCCACAACTTCCACGGCTGAGAGATCTGCGCTGCCGTCAGCTTTGCCGGGCGTGCCCACCGCGATGAACACTGCCTCGCAGCCGGAAATGGCTTCTTGGATTGATCCCTTGAAGGAGAGCCTTCCCCGCTGGTTCTTCTGCAGCAGTTCCGGAAGAAATTCTTCGTAGATTGTGGCCGTCCCCTTCCGAAGAAGGGTGATTTTGGAATGATCGCTATCAATGCAAATGACTTCATGCCCGATTTCAGCAAAGCAAACTCCAGTGACCAATCCCACGTACCCACAACCCACAATGGCAATCTTCATGCAAGATCCTCTCGTTTGAGAACTGGTTAACTAGCGTGCTCGAATACATCAAAACGGCTAATAACCTTGCCGCACAGCAAAAATTGAGCCGTACCAAATCATGGTTGTTTTGTGCGAAGGCAAAGAATACAACTGCTGCTGCCTCTCGGGATCTGACCAAGTTGAGTGAAAGAAACTGCATTTTACACGAACCCGGTTCAACTCTGAAAGTCTCGTTTTTGCAAAATATCTAAAACAGATGTATCTCCGCGGATTCCCGTGTCAGAAGCTGCATTTTAGCCGACAACGGCCAACTACTAAAGTGGTTCTTAGGTGCCAGTGATCAGATGCTCGGATGCGCTTTTTTCAGTACGCATTTAATGCATTAACCGTAAAGAACTTCCTCTGTCGGACGACTTCCCTCCGACTGAAAAGTTATGCCACACAGTTGGCACATAACTAGGACCGCATATAAGGGATTCAGATACAGATATCGCTTCCAGAGGCGAGTTGGTTCGTGCAACAGGCGGAACAACCACTCCAGTCCCCATTTTTGCATCCACGGTGGCGCTTGTGGCAGCGTTTTCGCAATGAAAGGAAATGCGGCTCCCACTGCAATGATGGGCAATCTCAAGCGCTCGCGAAACTCAAATGCCCAAACCTCCTGCCTGGGGCATCCGAGCCCAACGAAAACAAGCCGCGCACCCGATGCCCGAATCCTCTCCGCAATTGCATGCGCTATGGAATGGCTAACTTTTCCGAACTTCGACGGTTCCACCCCGACGATTTGAAGGTGAGGAAACCTATGCTTCAGGTTGGAGGATAGAAGGTCAAGCACTTGTTGCGTGGACCCGTAAAAATATACGGGAAGCTGTTCCTGTGACGCACGCGCCAACAGTTCCAGAGTAAGCGTCGGTCCATAAACACGGTTCCTTAACTTCGCCCGATAAAGCAGGTTGAGCGCCCATCTTACAGGCTGCCCGTCTGGCACGAGCAGATCCAACTCATTCAATCGGTAACGGTGTTCTCGATCAAGGACTCCCGTCATTACCCCATGTACAGCCAGCGCAGAGACGGAGAAGGCTCGGCGTGATTTTGCTGCGTCGATGATTGCGTCCGTTGCTGACGAATAGCTTGCCGGAGTAACCATCACTCCCAAAACATTTTTCTTTTCTAGGCTGCTCTCAGACATGGACAGGACGAGCCGTTGACCACCGCTTTCGGTTCACTTCGTAGATTTCCGCTAGGATGGCCTCCACATCATACTGCAAAAGGTAGCCTGGATAGTGCGATTGAAACTTGGATATGTCGCTGATCCACCAGATGTGGTCTCCGGCGCGATTTGATTCCGCATAGCTCCAATTCATCTCGCGGCCGGAGATTCGCTCGCACAGCCTAATCGCTTCCAGCATGGAACAGTTGGAAAAACGGCTGCCACCGATGTTATAAACCTCAGCCACTCTGGGACTATCAAAAAACCGTTCAAAAGCCCGAATCAGATCTGAGCTATGAATGTTGTCCCGTACCTGCTTTCCTTTATAGCCGAAAACAGTGTACGGAGTTTGAGTTATATTGCATTTCATCAGATAGGCAAGAAAACCGTGGAGTTGAGCACCGGAGTGGTTAGGTCCGGTCAGGCAACCGCCACGAAAGCAGGCCGTTTTCATTCCGAAATATCGGCCATACTCCTGGACCATGACGTCCGCAGCCACTTTGGATGCTCCAAAAATGCTATGCATCGATTGGTCGATGGACATTTCCTCTGTGATGCCCTTCTCTGAAAAGCAGTGGGAAGGATCGAGTTCCCATCGCATTTCCTTCTCAACCAGGGGCAGTCGGTTAGGCGTGTCACCGTAAACCTTGTTTGTTGAAGTAAAGATGAATACCGCTTCGGGGCAGAAGTATCGCGTCGCTTCAAGTAAGTTCAGGGTGCCGGTGGCGTTGACTCCAAAATCTGTGAATGGTTCCCGGGCTGCCCAGTCATGCGAGGGCTGAGCCGCTGTGTGGATCACCAACTTGATGCCCTTCCCGAATTTTTGGAACAGCTCTGAGATTGCGATCTCATTCCGGATGTCCAGATGATGATGCTCATAACCTCGGATTGATCGTTTAAGCTCTCCTTCCATCCATGCTGTTGAGGCTTCCGCTCCAAAAAAATAGCGCCTCATGTCATTGTCGATTCCGACAATATGCAGTCCCTCATTCGCGAAATGGCGCACTGCTTCCGAACCTATAAGACCCGCCGACCCAGTAATGAGTGCAACGCTCAATGTTTCTCCTCTGCCGAACAATGATTTTTAGGGAATGACTCACTCCAACATATC
>DATEGH010000123.1:0-14216 GCA_035280185.1 Terriglobales bacterium | reverse complement strand
GAACTGGTGCGCCATCCGGATTTTCTCGAGACGCTGCGCACAGCACTGAGTTCCAGGCGCCGCGAGAGCACCATCGCGCCCGCCCTTGCCGGCGCGCGCTCGTTCTCCATCACCGCGGAGCCGCTGCCCGAAGGCGGCGTGGTCAGCGTGCTGCACGATATCTCCGAAATCGAGCGCGTAGAAAAGCTGCGGCGCGATTTCATCGCCAACGTCTCGCACGAACTGCGCACGCCCCTCACCTCCATTCAGGGCTATACCGAGACGCTGCTCGAATCCGGCGACGTTCACAATGGAAGCGCGCGCGAATTCCTTCAGGTAATCCGCCGCAACGCGGAACGTATGAGCCGGCTCACAGAAGATCTCTTGATTCTGGCGCGCGTGGAATCAGGCGAAGAGAAATACGACGTTCGCCCGCGTCCCGCTCGCGCCCTGCTGTCTGATGCGGCGAACTCCATGCAGGAGACCGTACGCGCTGCGGAAATGGACCTCAGCATCGAGCGCGCTCCCGAGGCCGACGTCATGGCGGATTCCTATGCCATCCAGCAGGTATTCGCGAACTTAATCAGCAACGGCTCACGCTACGCACAATTCGGCAAAAAGATCCTCATTGGCGCCGAAGAGCAGTCGGACCACATCGAATTCTATGTCCGCGACTTCGGCCCAGGCATTCCTTCAGAACACCTGCCGCGCATCTTCGAGCGCTTTTACCGCGTGGACAAGGCCAGATCGCGAGAGACCGGCGGCACCGGCCTTGGCCTCGCCATCGTCAAGCACATTGTCCTGAACCACGGTGGAAGCGTGCGCGTAGAAAGCTCCGTCGGGCACGGCTCCACGTTCTTCTTCACCCTGCTGAAAGCCTGACCATCTGCGGAGGCGCGCTCACACGCAAGATGGATTCATCGCAGGTGCGCATGAACGTCTCTTTTCATCTCCTGTTCACTCGCTTTTAACCGGACTGTAACAAAGCCTGCCTATAACTCGAGTGTTGAACTCAGGTGATCAATAACTCAGGAGGCACAATGCGGCTCAAGGCAGCTTTAGGGTTGCTTCTCGCTCTGGGAATGGGAACAGCTCTTGCCGAAACCAATCTCAACGGCGCGGGAGCGACCTTCCCGAACCCCATCTACCAGAAATGGTTTAGCGAGTATCACAACGCTCATCCCGAAGTGCAAATTAATTATCAATCCATCGGCTCAGGCGGCGGTATCAAGCAGCTTCAGGCTCAGACCGTGGATTTCGGCGCCAGTGACGGCCCCATGACGGATGAACAGCTCTCGCAAACTCCCTTTAAGGTTTTCCATATTCCCACCGTGCTGGGCGCCGTAGTTCCCACTTACAACCTGCCCGGCGTTTCGGCGGATTTGAAATTTACGCCTGACGTTCTCGCCGACATCTTTCTCGGAAAGATCACGAAATGGAACGACCCGCGCATCGCCAAGGCGAATGCTGGAGTCAAGTTCCCGGACTCCGACATCGTTGTGGTCCATCGCTCTGACGGCAGCGGAACCACTTACATCTTCACCGACTTTCTGTCCAAGATCAGCCCGGAATGGAAATCCAAGGTCGGCAAAGCCACGTCAGTGAACTGGCCGGTAGGGCTGGGCGGCAAGGGCAATGAAGGCGTTGCCGGCATGGTCAAGCAGACGGAGGGCAGCATCGGCTACGTGGAACTCATCTACGCGCTGCAAAACAAAATGCCATTCGGAGCAGTCCAGAACGCGGCAGGCGAATTCGTGAAAGCCAGTCTTGAATCCACCACCGCAGCGGCAGCTTCCATGAAGCAAATGCCGGATGATTTCCGGGTCTCCATCACCAACGCTCCGGGAAAGACGGCCTACCCCATCTGCAGCTTCACCTGGCTGCTGGTTCCGGCGGAGTGGAACGATGCCGGGAAAGAGGCGGAATTCGTGAACTTTCTCAACTGGATGGTGGATCAGGGCCAAACGCTTACCCAGTCTTTGGACTACGCGCCGCTTCCCAAGAGCGTGGCTCAGAAAGTGAAAGCCCGGATCAAGGAGATCAGGGTGAAGGGGAAATCAGCCGCAAAGATGTAGCAATCGAGATAGCAAATTCATGAAAGGCTCACGAGGAGATAAGCCACTGATGAAACCATTGAATCTGATTTTTTGTGTGCTGCTGGGAACAGGCATCGTGTTGGGGCAGAGCAACGGCCAGAATGCCAATTCTACGGATGATGCGGCCAACACCACCACGCAGATCAACGCTCTGCAATCTGCGATCGCACAGCAGCAGACGCAAATTGAAGAGCTGCAGCGCAAGCTGGAACAGTCGAACAATCCGGTGCCTAAGGTTGTGAACGCCACAATGAACACCGGAGCGAGCGCCGCCGCGGGACTGCCCCAGAGCGAAGCGGAAAAAGCGAAGGAGTCGCCTCTCTCGTTCCGCATCGGCGGCGCCGACTTCACTCCGGGCGGATTTCTGGACTTCACCTCGATCTTCCGCACCGTGAACACCGGAAATATCGGCACCAACTTCTTCAATATTCCCTTCAACAACACCAGCAACGGACAGCTTACGGAAACACGCTTCACCGCCCAGAACTCGCGTATAAGCCTTAAAGCAAGTGACAAGTTCAAGGGAAACGACGTTACGGGCTATGTCGAAGCCGACTTTAACGGTAACGATCCCGCGAACATCTTTGTCACCAGCAATAGTCACACCATGAGGATGCGGCTCTACTGGCTCGACCTGAAACATGGCCCGTGGGAGATCCTGGGTGGCCAATCCTGGAGTTGGCTGACGCCAAACCGGGTCGGCCTCTCGCCCGTGCCGTCCGATATCTTCTACACGCAAAACATGGACCTTAACTACCAGGTGGGGCTGACTTGGACGCGCGCTGCTCAGTTCCGTGTCGCGTTTCACCCCAACAAGAACCTGGCCCTGGGAGTAGCGCTTGAAAATCCGCAGCAGTTTATTGGACAAGCGAACATGGTAGTCCTTCCGGCGGGTTTCACTGCGGCCCCAAACAATCTGGCATCGCAGTTTGATGCCGGGAACAATGCAGCAACCCCCAATCTGCATCCGGACATCATTCCCAAGATCGCCTATGACGCTGATTTGGGAGGCAAGCACTTCCACGTCGAAGCCGTTGGACTGCTAACTTCAGTGAAAACCACGATACAGCCCCCGGGCACAACCACCTTCGTGACCAACACGAAGACGGGCGGTGGAGGCTCGTTCAACGTGAATCTGGAGGTGCTGAAGGGTTTGCGCGTGATTGGCAACTCATTCTTCAGCGATGGCGGCGGACGCTACATCTTTGGCATGGGCCCGCAGGCCGTCGTTCGCCCGGACGGAACTCCATCGCTGGTGCAATCCGGCTCCGGCGTCGGCGGTGTTGAGTACCAGCTCACTCCACAGACAATGATCTATGGCTACTACGGCGGAGCCTACTTCAATCGCAACTTCTTCGCCGATACCAGCACCGGAGGAGCCGGCAAGATCATCGGCTTCGGCGGCCCTGGAGAGGCGAACAACACGGCGCAGAATCGCGCGATCCAGGAAGGCACTATCGGTTGGATTCAGACCTTGTGGAAGAATCCTCAACACGGAGCCCTGCAACTGATCACGCAAGCTTCGTATTTAACCCGTGCGCCGTGGTTCGTCGCGGCGGGGAGCCCCCGCAATGCGCACTTAACAATGGGCTGGGCTGATTTGCGATTTACTCTGCCCTAATTGTGACCTCCACAAGTCGCTACAGAAAATGGCGGACCGCAACCGCGGTCCGCCATTTGCAATTCAGACGACTGCAATTTCTCAGAAGCTGAAAATTGGTCCAATCTCCGAACGGAAGTCTTTCCATTCACGGTTTTGCCGTCCATCAAACAACGGGAAGGCGCCCGCCGCGCTGGGGACAGCACGGGTGCGGTACAGTGATTCTTCTACAACGAAGGTCACAAAACTATTGAGTTTGTACTGAAGGCTTCCTGCGCCAACGTCGCTCTTCTGACGCTGCGCGCCGCCCAATCTCCGGACATCACGGGCGAGGGCTTCGTCAAACCCGTAATGGGCATAAAAGACCCATCCAGCATTGCGACCCGCCGGATCGGCATGGAAGATCCGCGATAGCGGGAATCCGAGGTTCACGAATCCACCCTGTCCGCGCAACGGCCGCTGGGGGGCTACCACAGGAACACCTGCCCCATTCAGTCCGAAAGCGACGGCCGAGGAGCCGTCCACGCTCACGCCGGTGGCCACGCCGGTCAGCCCGCCGGTGTCGTTAAACGTGGAAAAGAGCTGATTGGCGAAGTAGAACCGCAGGTCCGTGCCGTTGTAGTACTTGGCAATCAGAGTTGCAAAGCGCGTCGGAAGCTGGATTTCACCGGTCCAGGCATTGCGGTCAGAACTGACCTGCGCTCCGGTTGGGAACGCCGCCTTGAACGCAGCAGGAACTTCCGCTGCCAGTAGAGTAGCAGTGCGGGAGCCGTGTACACCGCTGATGATAATCTGAGCGGGAGCGACGCCTGCTGCATCATCCAGTTGGAACTGCGCCACCAAGCGAGCTTGAACCTCAGGTTTCCCTGAATCCACGCCCTGGCGCTCGCCGAATCCAAGCTGATTGTCCAGTCCAGTGGTGCTCAGGGTTGATCCCGGAGTTCCGCAGCTCACCGGGTTGGCGCTTGCCGGTGCGGGCGGAACCGCTGGCGGTGGTGTGCAGAGGTTACCGGGCAGGTTGCCAAAGGCCGGCAGCACAATCGCAAACTCTGGCGAGACTACGAATTTCCGCGCGCCCCCAAGCTTGTGCTCGATGCCGAAGCGGAACTGCGGCAGCCGCTCATACAGCGTGCCAAAGCCCACGCCCAAGCCGGTGGTTTCAAACAAGTTCGGCAGCGTGGACGAAGCGAACGGGGTCCAATCCTGTCCGAACAGGCCAAACACGCTGGTGGTGTCGCTCACGTGGTAGTCAATGCGCCCGTATCCCAGGCGGAATTGGAACATGTTAGAGCGGACGGTGCTGATGTTGCGGTTATTAGAGCGGCCGAAGTTGCCTTCAAAATCCGCTTCCAATTTTCCGGTGACGACCAGCTTTGGGCTGTCAAGCCATTCGAAGTTGCTCCCGATACGGATGAACCGTGCCTTCACGTGGAACTCCGGGAACGTATCGGGCCCGTTGATGTCGCCTATGAATCCGGGCAGCGGAAAGTCGTTTCCGTAGGGCGACGATGTGTCATAAACCGCACTGGCCTTGAAGAAACCATAAGGCTTGATGTTTACGTTCTTGCCGATCTTGATGTCGGGTATGAAACCTTCATGCTTGGCCCCCTCCACTTGCAACACTCGTATCGGAGCGACTGCCGGAATCGGACCCGACGGCGGAGCAGACTTCGGAGGCTGCGGTGGTCCCGAAGAGGCCTGCGCTTCTTCGCTCGCTTTGATATCCAGGGCCGCCCCGGCATCGCCCGGCGCCGGCTGGGTCACGGTTGTCGTTGCTGACGCGGCCGAAGCCGCGGCTGCCGGAGCCTTCAGCGAATTCAGGTCCTCTGCCGAGAGCACGCCTTTTTCTTTCAGAAGCAGCAGAAGCTGATCGCGCATCTGCGATGCCGGCGCTGCTGCCAGGCCGCTTGCTTCATTCATATTGATCAGGCCTTTGCTCACGAGCAGCCGCAGCAAAGGATCATTGAGCGAAGTTGGCGCGGGAGCGGGAGCCGCAGGCGGCGCACTTGCATTTGCCGTGTTTGCAGACCCTGCGCTCTTGTTTGCCGGGGCATTGGCAGAACTGCTGTCAGATGCCATCACGGCTACAGGCAGAAGAAATACCGCAAGAACTCCTGCCAGAACACGAATTGGAATACGAGTCATCTTTGTGAAGCCTCCTGCCCTTCTAGTAATTGCATTGCGTACCCGCTCCCGGACAGCTCTTGGAAGCCCAGTCCTCGAAGCAGGCACCCGCCTCCATCCACCTAAAGTGAACAGAAAGCGGGGCTTATGTAGTTGGCCACATAGGGTAGTCGTAATGGCCCGCTTGTCAAGGGAAAATAGCTGACGCGGTTGTCGGGCGGAATTCCCTGCTCTCGGGCTGCGGAGAAACTGCGGTTTAGGCTGGCTCGTATCCGTGCTCGACCTCGGATTGAACCCCGCATACAGAATCCGAAGGTTCCAAGCAAATTTTCGGCGTCCTGCCGGCCGAATCGGTGTTTGCTGGACAGTTTTAACATTCATTTAACACGGCTTTGCTAGCTTTCAGGCATGGCACTGGTCCAACGTCCAGCGATCAGGCGTGTCTCCTCTGAAGAGACTGCCGGCGAGAACTACACCGCTGCGGCTTCTGGCCAGAAGCTCGCCGTTGTCATCCGCTCAAGCAGCCTCCAAAGAGAAAGCGTGCTGGCCGACGCCCTCTTCAAGTGGATGGTCGTCTCCTGTGCCTTGGCTCTGGTGGCGTTTGTCGCTTTGATCTTTTTTGAGCTTCTCAGACAGTCGCTCCCTTCCATGAGCAAATTCGGCCTGAAGTTTCTGATCACCCAGGTCTGGGACCCAGTCGCCGTCAATTTTGGTGCTCTTCCCTTCATTTACGGGACTTTAGTTTCTTCGCTGATTGCACTCCTGTTGGCTGTGCCGCTTTCACTTGGCACTGCTCTCTTTCTCACTGAAATCTGCCCGCGCAGGATCAGGAGTTTCTTTTCTCTGCTGGTGGAATTGCTTGCTGCCATTCCCAGCGTGATCTTTGGGCTCTGGGGAATTTTCGTGCTGGCTCCGTTTCTCCGCTCCGATATCGAGCCCTTGCTGGCCCGCTATCTGGGATGGACTGGGCTTTTCAGCGGCCCGAAATATGGCATTGGAATGCTCGCAGCCGGCGTGATCCTGGCTATCATGATTCTGCCGATCATTGCCTCCATCAGTCGTGAAGTCATCACCGCGGTGCCTCGCCAGCAGCGTGAAGCCGCGCTGGCGCTCGGCGCCACTCGCTGGGAAACTCTGCGCATTGCTGTCTTGCGAAACGCGCGTCCCGGAATTTTGGGAGCAGTGATCCTCGGCTTGGGCCGTGCCTTGGGCGAGACGATGGCCGTCACTATGGTGATTGGCAATCGCCCGGAGATCGCGAAGTCGCTCTTTGCTCCCGGATACACCTTGGCCAGTGTCATTGCCAATGAATTCACTGAAGCGGTCGGGAACTTGTATTTGAGTTCCTTGATCGAGATGGCTCTCGTACTGTTCGTTCTTACGCTGATCGTAAACGCTCTTGCCCGCGTGCTGGTGTGGTCCATCACTCGCGGGATGCCGGCGAGGGCCCTTGTCTGATCGCTTCCTCAAGATCTCCCTGCGCCGCCGGCTGACTAACTCAATAGCAGTCGCTGGAATCACGCTGGCCACCCTCATCGTGACAGTACCGCTCTTCTTGCTTTTGGGCACGGTGGTGAGGCGCGGCATCGGCGGACTCAACTGGAGCTTTCTGACCCAGATACCGAAACCAGTAGGCGAGTCTGGCGGGGGCATGGCCAATGCCATTGCCGGATCACTGATGTTGCTGGCAATCGCCAGCATCATTGGAGTACCGCTGGGAGTCGGCTCTGGAATCTACCTGGCGGAATATGGCCGCAATCGGCGAGGCGATTTCGTTCGTTTCACGGCCGATATCCTGAACGGAGTGCCATCTATCGTTGTAGGCCTCACGGTCTATGCGCTCGTCGTCATCAGCCAGAAACATTTTTCACTTCTGGCCGGCAGCATTGCTTTGGGATTGATGATGATTCCCACCGTGGCGCGGACCACTGAAGAAGTGCTTCTGCTGGTTCCGCAAAGCATCCGCGAAGCCGCGCTGGGATTGGGAATCCCGCACTGGCGCACGATAATTTCTGTTGTCTTGCCTGCCGCCGCTTCGGGCATTCTCACCAGCATTATGCTGGCGTTCGCTCGGGTTGCGGGAGAAACAGCGCCGCTGATGTTCACCGCCTTCGGCAATCAGTACTGGAATCTCGATCCGAACCAGCCCACCGCAGCACTGCCTCTTCAGATATTCAATTACGCCGTGATGCCCTACGAACAAGCCCATCAGCAAGCCTGGACTGGCGCTCTGGTGCTCATCGCTCTTGTCATGACTACCGTGATCGTTTTCCGGTTCGGCACGGGGCGGCGCGCAATCAGGGGAGCAGACTGATGGACGCAGCCATCCACATCGAAAACCTGAATGCCTGGTTCGGACCCACGCAAGCGCTGCATGATATTCAACTCGACATCACAGCCAGGCAGTCCACCGCAATCATCGGGCCTTCCGGCTGCGGCAAATCCACCTTCATCCGCTGCCTGAACCGAATGCATGAGACGCTACCCGGCACGCGAATCGAAGGTAAGGTGAAAATCGGAGATGTTGATATCTACGGCCGCGGAATCTCTCCGGTGGCGATTCGCCGGCGCGTTGGGATGGTTTTTCAGAAGCCCAACCCGTTCCCTACCATGTCCATCTACGACAATGTCGCCGCGGGACTGAAACTCAACGGATTTCGCAACCGTCGCGCACTGGACGAAGTTGTTGAGCGTTGCCTGCGGCAAGCTGCTCTGTGGGACGAAGTAAAGGACGCGCTAAAAAAGAAATCCGGCGCCAGCCTTTCCGGTGGACAACAGCAGCGGCTTTGTATCGCGCGTGCCTTGGCGGTGGAACCGGACGTCTTGCTGATGGACGAACCTGCCTCGGCGCTCGACCCAATCTCCACCGCTAAGATTGAAGATCTGATCTTTGAATTGAAGAAGCAGTACACAGTAGTGATCGTCACTCACAATATGCAGCAGGCAGCGCGGGTGGCGGACTATACTGCCTTCTTTCTCATGGGCCGGCTGGTGGAATTCGACAAAACAGAGACCATGTTTACCAAGCCATCCGATCAGAGGACGGAAGACTACATCACCGGGAGGTTCGGATGAGCCGGACACGCTTCCACCAGGGCCTCGACGAGCTCAAACAAAAGCTGCTTGCCATGGGAGGCATGGCCGAGCAGGCAGTGGAGCGCGCGGTGCGGGCCTTCCAAACCCGCGATCCCGTCCTAAGCGAACTCGTGCTGCGCGACGAAGCCCAGATCAACGCGACAGAACGCGAAGTGGATGAACTCTCGCTGGACTTGCTGGCGATGCAGCAGCCTATGGCCGTTGATCTGCGCTTCATCGTGTCATGCATCAAAATCAATTCCGATCTGGAGCGGGTGGGCGATCAGGCCGTCAATATCGCGCAACGTGTGCTCGAGACAACGGAGCACTTTCAAAGTCTCATTCAAGCCGATATTCCGCGAATGGCTTTGCTCGCCACTGAGATGGTGCACGATGCGCTCAACGCGTTTGTCAGCGCCGACCCCGCCCTCGCTCGCTCTGTCTTGCAGAGAGATGATCTCGTGGACAATTTGAACCGTGAGATCTTTGCGGCTGCCGAATCCACTATGGGACAGGACGGCGACGCTCGTCGCGTGGCCCTCAATACCCTGATCGTCGCCCGCAACCTGGAACGCGTGGCCGACCACGCCACCAACATCGCTGAAGACGTGATCTTCTGGGTGCAGGGCGCCGACGTGCGCCATCACGCGCAACAGGAGCCCTGAGTCTTTTCCACACATCACGTAAGTACATCAGAGCATCCCAGCGATTGCGAGTAACTGCGCCATCGATTCCCGTGATTCCGCCGACTGACCAGAGCCCGCCCGCTGCCGCCGACCGCGCCGCCTGGGACCTGTTCGTCTTCCGCAAGCACCGCGAACCACTCTCCGTCTCAAAACTCCTGCGCGAACTCCGGGAGCAACTCTTGGCTCTGCCTCGTTCCCCCATTGACGCACTGGTGAGAGCCGGAGAAATTGAGTCGGGTCTGGAGGACGCCGGCTCTCCTGATGCCGCTCTTGCTCTCGAATTGAGCGACGTTATCGCCGCTTCCGCGCTCCACGGAAGCACAGATTTCGCGCGTATTTTCTGTCTGCTGTGTCGCATCAACGGACAACAGAGCGTGCGCTGCTCACATCCTGAGGGCTTTTCCTATTACGGGCTGAACCCGCTCGATTTCTCTGAGCTCACGCTCCGGCTGGAACCGCACTTGCGCCCGCGAGTCGCGATCATTGGTATCCGGACTGTGGGCTCGACTCTGAGCGCTGTGGTTGCCGCCGCTCTGAGAAGCCGAGGACATCTCGTAACAAGAACTACCGTCCGGCCTCAGGGAGAGCCGTACCGGCGTGTTGCTCGTTTGAACGGAGAGCAGACAAAATGGGTTCGCCAGGAGCTCACAGTCGGAGCCGAGTTCCTCATCGTCGACGAAGGGCCCGGGTTCAGCGGCTCTACATTTCTGAGTGTCGGCCGGAAGCTGATAGAACTGGGCATCCCTCGATCGAGAATTCTGTTTCTCTGCAGCCGCCCCTTTCAGCCGGGAAACCAATGGCCAGAACAAGAAGAAGAATGGAAGAGCTTCCGCTCCTGTCAGGCAGCCTACGGACGCAACATTCCGGCGGGAGCGAACCAGTACATGGGAAACGGCTGCTGGCGCGAACTCCTGTATCCCGATCTCACTCAATGGCCTGCCTGCTGGACGCAACTGGAACGGATCAAGCATCTCTCGATAGACAGGCGCACATTGTTTAAGTTCGAAGGATTCGGCCGCTTCGGGGCGCAGGCGCGAACGCAGGCGCAGTTGTTGTCACAGGCCGGCCACTCGCCGCAACTTCAGAAATTCGAGAACGGATACGGCTGCTACACGTTTCTCCAGGCCAGGCCACTGGCGCAAAGAGACTTCAACGCCCAATTTCTGCCACGCTTTGCAGAGTATTGCGCGTTTCGGGCAGAGCACTTCCGCGCCGCTGCCTGTGATACGACTTCCCTGATGCAGATGATGCACGTGAATATGGAGCTTGAGTTCGGACTTACGAATCCAATACAAAAAATTCCGATTGTGCATCCCGTGTACCCTGATTGCCATATGCGGCCTCATGAATGGCTGCTGACGAAGTCTGGAGATGTACTGAAAAGCGATGCTACCGGCGACGGTGATGGCCACCAGCTACCCGGTCCAGTGGACAGCGCATGGGACCTGGCTGCTCTTATGATCGAATGGAATCTCCCGGCCGAGGCTCGCCGATCGCTGCTCCATCACTACTTCCTGCGCACCGGCGACAATCCAGAACCGCGCATCAGTACCTATCTGTTGCTCTATTGTGTTTTCGCTATTGCGCGCTCGCGTATGGCTGCCGCCGCACTTCATGGACAGCCCGACGGTGAACGCCTGCGCGCCTGCTACCGACAATACCGGAAGCAAGCGCTGAAGTTGCTTCAGAGCTGATTTCTCCCGGATTCAAACATCTTTTACCTGCTTGTAACGCGATATTAACTTCCCTCGACTAATCTCTGGTAAAAGGAGGGACCATGCAACTCACGGTCCAAGTTGATAACTCAGCTCAGGTGACAACCTTCAAGTGCCGTGGAAAAGTGATCCAGGGCAACGAATCAGACTATCTGTTCGATCTTCTTACTCGTCCGGAAAACCGCGATGTGGTGCTGGACCTGCAAAAGGTCAGCGAATTCGATTACAACGGGCTACTCACCCTGGTTGTTTGTCAGGAGTATTTCTCAATACAGCGGCGCGAACTGTCCCTGCGCTTGCCCCCTTCTTTACCGGAAGCAAGCGCGGAATTGGAGCGGCCATTCGCGCCACGCCGGAAGTTTCGTTACTCCATAACAAACCTAACCTCACACCTCATGCAAGCGCTCAGAGCGGCTGCGACCGTGTTCTCCAACTGACTTCAAGGTCCTGGTTTGCGACATCGTCCGATTTCTTGAGATAATCTTGATCAGGCGATGGAGTTCGCCTCAACTGCCCGTTACGGCTGATGACTCCTACAATAATTACTGTTCTGGAGCCGTCTTTGAAATGCGAACTCTGATTGAGTGGAAGGCATACGCCTGGATTTCCCTTGGCGCCATCCTCGGCGCGAATCTTCGTTATTTCCTGAGCAAAATCATCACTCTGTGGAGCGATGCGGCGTTCCCGCTCGGCACGCTCATCATCAATCTCACTGGCAGCATGCTGCTGGGCTTTTTCCTGATCTGGACCACGGAGCGCGTTCTGGCTGATCCGCTGTGGCGCTGGATGGTCGCGATCGGTTTCTGCGGGTCCTATACCACGTTCTCGAGTTACGCGTTCGAAACCATGGCGTACTTTGAACAGGGGCATTGGCTGCTGTTTGCCGCCAACATCCTCTCCAATAACATTCTGTGTCTGGCGGCGGTCCTGGCCGGGGCTATGGTTGCGCGAGCGATCTAGTAGAATGCCGCGAAGAAGCAAGAGCGCCAATTATGAACGAACCACGCAAAGCCGCGCAGGTGACCATCTACCTCAACGAAGCCGACGAGTGGCATCACCGCCCTCTTCACTTGGAGATGCTCAAATACTTGCGCGAGCAGGAAGTGGCCGGCGCCACCGTGCTACACGCTGTCGCAGGCTTCACCGGGCATAGCCGGGTAAAAACCTCCACTTTGGTGGATGCGGGCGGCAAGCTGCCCCTGGTCCTCACCTTCATCGATACGGAAGATCATGTGGAGCGCGTCCTGCCCCACATGAAAGAAATGGCGCCTCACCGCCTCATCGTCACCGAAAAAGTAACGCTTGAATCGGGAGATTTCGAGTGATCCTGGCCATCGCGGCCCACCGCGATGATGTCGAACAGACCTGCGGCGGCACGCTGCTGAAAATGGCGGAGCGCGGGCATCGCACCGGCGTTCTCGATCTTACTCAAGGCGAAATGGGAACGCGCGGATCGGCTGAGGACCGCGCCCGCGAAGCGGCGGAAGCGGCGCGGATCTTGAAAATCGGCTTTCGCCAGGCGCTCGACATCCCTGATGGCCGGGTTGAGAACACTTGGGAGAACCGGCTCAAAATCGCACAGGTCATACGCCAGCAGCGTCCTCGCGTGCTGATTCTGCCGTACTGGAAAGGCCGTCATCCCGATCACTACACTGCTTCTGTGCTGGGCTATGAAGCTGCATTCCTGGCTGGGCTTAAGAAGTTGCCCATTGAAGGCGAACCCCACCGTCCCTACAAGATTCTCTACGCCAGCCTCTACTACGACGTGCGCCCTTCGTTTGTGGTCGACATCACTCACCAATTTGAGGCCCGCTTACAGGCGCTGCTTGCCTACCGTTCGCAATATGCCGACCAGGACACCGGCACCGGCTTGTTTCCTGCCGAAAAAGAAATTCGCGCCCGCATGGAGGCCATGGCCGGCTTCTACGGGCTGCTTGCCGGAGTCAAGTACGCGGAACCTTTTGTGCAGAAAGAAGTCGGACTTGTAGAGGATGTGACTGCGATTCCGGTGTCGTCGGTCTAGGAGCAATTGGCAATTAGCAATTGGCAAATAGCATTACCCATCGTTCCATCTCGTTTCACGCTATAATCAGCCACTCCAAAATTGCAAAGATTGGCATGATGATGCTCTTTACCCGAAAGACGCTCTGTATAACTGTTCTTTTCCCGGTATGTGTATTTGCCCAACAAAAGCCTAGTCCTGCGGTCGGCGGACCTTCACTCAGTCCCACAGTTCCGAGTCAGAGAACTTCAGCGAAAACCGACAGTACTCCTCCGCTACTCCGGCGGCCTGAGCCGGGTAACGCTGGTAACGCTGGAATCGAAATCCTTTCAGACATTCAGGGTGTCGATTTCCGTTTTTACCTGTTTACACTGAAGAAGAAAGTACAAGAAAACTGGAACTCACGCATGCCGTACTCTGCCCAAGCACCTCAGTCGAAGTATGGCCGAGTCGTGCTCCGGTTTTCGATTCTGCCTGACGGCGATGTGCGAGGGCTCAGAATCGAGGAATCGTCAGGGGATGAGTTGCTTGATCGCACAGCTTATGACGCGATTAGATCCTCCATACCATTTGCAGCGCTCCCCAAAAAATTTACCGGCAGCTTGGAATTGCGCACAAATTTTCTCTACAACCCACAAAAAGCAAAGCAAGACTTAGGTCCCGACAATAAGACAAAGCCAGAACTTCACAAGGACAACTCTCATCCTGCTCAGTGAATGCTCGCCCCGGTTATTTCTGCTTCGCCGCCGCTTCGGCCAGCACCTGCGAGGTTGGCTTCATGCTGCGGCGAATCGCCCATTCCACCAACCACGGAGCATTCTCGTTCAGCTTGATGAAAAGCCAGTAATACCAGGGCGTGACGACCTGACGCTTTCTTTTCAAGATTCCATTGAGAGTGGCGCGCGCCACCACCTCCGCGCCAACGCCGTACTTCACTGA
>DATEGH010000122.1:0-10802 GCA_035280185.1 Terriglobales bacterium | reverse complement strand
GTTCCTTATAGATGGCGATAGTCTTCCGCTGCGAGCCGATCATTCCGACGTATTTCGCCGGGGTCTCGGCAGCCCAGCGCAGCGCGCGCATATCATCGCGGTGTCCGCGCGTGACGATCACGATGTAGGAAGAATCGTTAGGAGCAAGCTGCGACATTACGCGCTCGTATTCATCGGCGTAGATGTCGCGAGCCTCGGGGAACCGCTCGCGGTTGGCATAGGTCTCGCGATCGTCCGTGACAACCACGTCAAACCCAGCCAGCCGCGCTACTTTGTAGAGGTTCCAGGCAACGTGTCCGGCGCCGAAGATGTAGAGCGTGGCCGCGGGCAGGACCGGCTCGATATAGATTTCCAGAGTTCCGCCGCAAACCAGACCAGTATCGTATTTGGGATTGTTGTTCAGATTGAAGGTGAGGGTTTGCGGCTTCTCGCTTTTCATTACATCGCGAGCGGCCTCCCAGACTTCGGCTTCAACGCATCCCCCGCCGATGGTCCCGGCAATCGAGCCATCTTCCCGCACCAGCATCTTGGCGGAGTGGAATGAAGGGATGGAGCCACGCACGTTGATGATGGTGGCCAGCGCCCCGCGACGTCCTTCGCGCCGCAACCGGGTTATCTCTTCGTAGATGTCCACGGGCTCTATTCTAAGCTACCGGCGCAAGCGGCAGAACCACACCACAGATTTGCACTGATGACACAGATCAACTCATGTCGTTTGGATTTTGTGCTGTTTCGATCAGTGTCATCACTGTGGATCAGTGGTAAGCATCTGTTCACCGTGTTACCCTCGCATGTTTGCTTTCTTCCAAGGAGCGCGATCGATGAAAGCTATTCGTTTCCATGAGTTTGGCGGCCCCGAAGTCCTGAAGTTTGAAGACGTGCCTGATCCCAAGCCGCGCGAAGACCAGGTGCTGGTCCGGGTGAAGGCCTGCGCGCTGAATCATCTGGATCTGTTTATCCGCAAAGGGCTGCCCGGAGTGAAGTTGCCGCACATCAACGGCAGCGACGTTTCTGGAAACGTGACGGAAGTGGGCGAATATATTGCCGATCTCAAGCCTGGACAGCGTGTGCTTCTTGCGCCGATGACCTTCTGCGGTGTATGTCCTGCTTGCACGGCCGGTGAGCAGAATTTTTGTCCCCAGTTCAGCGTGCTGGGCTACTTCAATGATGGCGGAAACGCTGAGTTCATCGCCGTTCCTCGCGTGAACGTGCTGCCGATTCCCGAGGAGCTGACCTACGACGAAGCGGCTTCTGTTCCGCTGGTCTCCGTGACTGCCTGGCATATGCTGGTGAGCCGGTGCGGTATTAAGCCGGGCGATACCGTTTTGGTGCTTGGAGGCGGATCGGGAATTGGCTCAATTGCGATTCAGATCTGCAAATTGTTCGGCGCGACCTGCATTGCTACAGCAGGCGACGAAAACAAGCTGGAGCAATGCCGCGAGTTAGGCGCGGATTACACCATCAACCACTACCAGCAGAAGATTGCAGAGGAAGTAAAGAATATTACAAACAAGCAGATGTGTGACATCGTCTTCGAGCACGTGGGCCATGCCACCTGGACGGAAAGCATGAAGTCGCTGAAACCGGGAGGAAAAATCGTGACGTGCGGCGCGACAAGCGGCCCGGAAGCCAGTTTCGACATCAGGTTTCTCTTCGCGCGCCAGCTATCATTTCTTGGATCTTTCATGGGGACAATGGGCGACTTCCACGATGTAATGAAGCACATCTTTGCTGGAAAGATTAAGCCGGTGGTGGATCGCAGCTTTCCACTGAGGGAAGCCGCGGCCGCTCATCAACGGCTGGAAAAGAGCGAGCAGTTTGGGAAGGTAATTCTCAATCCATAGAGAGCAATGCTGCTTGACATGGGGCGAAGAAAAAGGATAAAGTAACCTTATCGGAACGCTGCACCCGGCTTCGTGCCGGGTGTTTGCGTTTGGAAGTTGTAACCCTCAGCCGATCATCTCAGCCGATTGATGATGTCAGAAGAGGAGAACCAGAGAGAATGTGCAATGACACTGAACTCAAGGCAAGTCTCGCTGCTTCAACTGCTTAGGAGTAATGATTACTTGTTAGTTAATGCTGGGTTACCGTTGGGTTGAATGAGGTTAATTTCCCTTCTTTTCAACAAAGCGTTGGACAGGGGGTGGTGAATGATAGGTACAGACCGGGCGGATACCTGACAGAACAGACCGGGAGCATGGCCTGACAGACGCAGATCCGTGGACGGCCGATTCGCCTGCTACGATACTTCGAGCAATGGAATACACTTTGCGCCAACGCCGGCTCGCGGAAGCAATTCGGAACAGGAAGATCACTTGCGTACTCATTACTCATCTTCCGAACATCCGCTATCTCTGCGGATTCAGCGGTAGTTCAGGAACGCTGCTTCTTGCGGCTGGAAAACGCGGCTACTCTCTTACGTTCTTCACGGACGGGCGCTACACGCAGCAAGCTGCCGATGAGGTGCAGGGCGCAAGAGTCGTAATTGCCGGCAAGCCTGCGCTGATGGCTGCGGCGGAACGCGCAACTAAGAATCGCGCGGACGTACTGGGCTTCGAGGCAGAGCGCCTTCCTTATGCTTCGTTTCAGCAGTTGCGCGCAATCGTGCGTGGTCAACTCGGTCTGAAGCCGACATCTGGACTGGTGGAGCAACTGCGGATCACAAAAGATGCGGAAGAGATCGCACGGATTCGCGCCGCGGTGCAACTCGGTTCAGATTTGTTTCCGGCTGCAGTTTCTGCCATTCGACCCGGAGTTGCGGAAACGGAGGTCGCTGCTGAACTTGAGTTGAACGCGCGACGCGCAGGAGCCGATGGAATGTCGTTTGAGACGATTGTTGCCGCCGGCACTCGTTCGGCATTGCCGCATGGGCGCGCTTCCCGGCAGGCCATCCCGGAGCGCGGATTCATAATCCTGGATTACGGTGTTATACTCGCCGGTTATTGCTCCGACATGACCCGGACCGTGCACGTGGGTCCCGTCTCGCCGGCGCATCGCCGCATGTATCAGGCCGTGCATGAGGCGCAGATTGCCGGCATTCAGGCTGTCCGTCCTGGGGTTGAGACTGGAGAAGTGGACCGCGTGGGCCGGGAAATCCTTAAATCCGCCGGGTACGACGCGTACTTTACCCACTCAACGGGCCACGGAGTGGGACTTGAGATCCATGAGCAGCCTCGGCTTGCCAAAGGGCAGAAGCAGAAGCTGGAGCCGGGCATGGTGGTGACAATCGAGCCGGGGATTTATGTGCCGGGAGACGGCGGAGTGCGCATCGAAGATATGGTCCTGGTGACCGAATCCGGCCGCCAAGTGCTTACGCCTACCAGCAAGGAATTGATCACGGTTTAAGTCCGGAGAGCCGAAAGACTTCATGAATCAAAAAGAGCTGAAAGAGCTGATAGAGTTCCTGATCGAAAAGGACATCTCTGAGTTTGAGTTGGAGCGCGGGGACGTAAAGGTCAGGATCAAGCGCGGTTCTGAAGCCGCGGCTGCGCCTCCTATGATTTCCGTGATGCCGGCCCCGATGATGGCTCCGCCTGTGGCGCATACATCGGCCGCTCATCAACCCTCCGCTCCGGCTCTATCTGCTCCCGCTGTTTCAGCACCGATCTCGGCTGCGCCCGCGCCCGCTGCCGAAGAAGAGCTGCACCTGGTCAAGTCGCCAATTGTAGGGACATTCTATGAATCGCCGGCGCCCGGAGCTCCAGCCTTCATCAAACCGGGTGACCAGGTGCAGGCAGGCCAGACGCTGTGCATTATCGAGGCCATGAAGCTCATGAATGAAATCGAATCGGACGCGACGGGCGAGGTCGTGAAGATCCTGGCGACCAACGGCCAGCCAGTGGAGTATGGGCAACCGCTGTTCGCGCTGCGTGCTCGCAAATAAGAGACATGTTTAAGAAAATCCTGATTGCCAATCGCGGCGAGATTGCACTGCGGGTGATTTGCGCCTGCAAAGAACTGGGCATCAAGACGGTTGCGGTGTATAGCGATGCGGACCGCAACTCATTGCACGTCCGTTTTGCCGACGAAGCGGTTTGCATCGGTCCTCCGCGTTCATCTGAAAGCTATCTCAACATTCCCGCTGTGATCAGCGCGGCCGAGATTACCAATGTTGACGCGATTCATCCTGGCTACGGGCTGCTGAGCGAAAACGCTAACTTCGCGGAAGTGTGCGAGACCAGCGACATCAAGTTCATCGGCCCGCCTCCTGAAGTGATTCGCCTGATGGGCGAGAAGGAAAAAGCCCGCCAGGCGATGAAGCGGACGAACGTCCCCATTCTGCCCGGCTCGGAAGGCGTGATTGCGACCGCAGAAGAAGCAAAGGAGTGGGCCAGCCAGATCGGCTATCCGGTGATCGTGAAAGCCTCGGCCGGCGGAGGCGGGCGAGGCATGCGAGTAATTCGCGTCGAATCTGAATTGGAAGGCTCATTCAATTCCGCCCAAGCGGAGGCTGCCGCTGCTTTCGGCAACGGCAATCTCTACATGGAGAAATTCATTGAGCAGCCGCGGCACATCGAGTTCCAGATCCTCGGCGATCTGCACGGCAAGGTCATCAGTCTAGGGGAACGCGAGTGCAGCATTCAGCGGCGACACCAGAAGCTGCTGGAAGAATCGCCTTCAACCCAGGTGAACGAAGATCTGCGGCAGCAAATCGGCAAAAAGCTTTCCGAATGCCTTGCACAAATCGGCTACGTCAACGCAGGCACGGTCGAGTTCTTGATGGATGAAGACGGCAGCCTGCATTTCATCGAGATGAACACGCGCATTCAGGTGGAGCATCCGGTTACAGAGATGGTGACGGGCATTGATCTGGTGAAGTCGCAAATCCTGCTGGCAGCAGGGGCCAAACTGGGCGACATCATTCCCCGGCTCGATCGCAAGGGGCAGCGCGGCCACGCGATTGAGTGCCGCATCAATGCCGAGCATCCGGAGAAGTTCACGCCTTCGGCGGGAAAGATCAAGACTTTTCACGTTCCTGGCGGGCTGGGGATCCGCGTGGACACAGCGGCTTATGCCGAAGGCGTGATTCCGCCATACTACGATTCCCTCATTGCGAAGCTCATCAGCCACGGACGCGATCGCGATGAGGCAATCATGCGCATGCGTCGAGCGCTGGAGATGTTTATTGTGGAAGGGATTCATACCACGATTCCGCTGCACCGGCGAATTATGGCCGATCCGGATTTCCAGGCCGGCCGCTTTGATACCAAGTACATGGAGCGCTTCCTGGCGAAGCTGCAGGAAGAGCGGATGCAGTTGACTCCCGCCGCAGTCTAAACAACCCAAAATCTTTGAAACGCAGAGGAACAGAGTGAGCGGAGGAATTGGTGTGATTGGCCGAATGAAGCTGCCTTCGCTTTATCCGATTATTGATCTCGCGTGTTTCGCGGACGATCCCGATGCTGTTCTCGCGGCTAGCAACTTTGCTGAACAACTCCTCGCTGCCGGCGCAACGCTGATTCAGCTTCGCGACAAATCTTCGGATGTGCGAAGGTTTCTGAGTTGTGCGCGTGAGCTGCGCCGCCTAACCGCAAAGCGAGCAAAGCTGATCATCAATGACCGCGCCGATCTCTGTCTTGCTGCTGGCGCTGACGGCGTTCATCTGGGGCAGGACGATCTTAGTCCGGCAGCGGCGCGTAGCATCTTTCGCAACGAGAAACTTTGGGTTGGATACTCCACACACAACCTGAGCCAGGTGCGGGAAGCCGATTCCTTGCCGGTGGACTACATTGCCGTAGGGCCGGTGTTCGCTACGGCTTCAAAGGAGAATCCTGATCCGGTGATCGGACTTGAAGGCGTTCGTGCAGCTCGCGCTGCCACGAGCAAACCGCTGGTCGCCATTGGGGGAATTACACGAGAGAATTGCCTTCAGGTGAAAGAGGCCGGCGCGGACTCGATGGCCGTGATCTCTGATCTTCTAGAGTCCCCGGCAAAAGCAGTTGAAGCTTTTCTTCGCATTTTGCGGTAAAACATACAGAACACTATGGCTTCACCCACAGAACTGCACAGCACCTCGCTCGGGGAGCGTTCCGCTGAGCTGGTGAAAGGGCTGGGACTCACCAGCGCCACCACACTAGTGATGGGTTCCATGATCGGCTCGGGAATTTTCATTGTTTCGGCTGAGATTGGGCGTGAGGTGAACTCGCCGGGCCTGCTCATCATGGCCTGGATCATCACCGGATTCATGACCATTGTGGGCGCGCTCTCTTATGGCGAATTGGCCGCCATGATGCCCAAGGCCGGTGGGCAGTACGTGTACTTGCGTGAAGCTCTGGGCCCGCTCTGGGGTTTTCTTTACGGCTGGACTCTGTTTCTGGTGATTCAGACGGGAACGGTTGCGGCCGTGGGCGTAGCGTTCGGAAAATTCCTCGGATATTTTTTCCCCGGCGTCTCAGCAGAAAAATGGATTTGGCACATCGGCCATGTGCCGCCGATTCACGTCGGCCAGTTGCTGCTGGGCAACATGGACGTTGGGCTCAATACACAGAATCTCGCTGGAATCGTGGTGGTCGTCGTTCTTTCTATAGTGAACGTTTACGGTATCAAGACCGGCGCTGCGGTGCAGAACACATTCACCATCGCGAAAGTTGCGGCCCTTGCCGGGCTGGTCTTGGCAGGAATTTTCGTTGGACGCAACGCACAGGCAATCGCGGCTAATTTCCATGATTTCTGGCGGCTGAACCTGCCGCATTCGGCGAGTGGCACGGCGGAAGGTCCATTTGTGGGGATACTGACAATCCTGGCGGTGGCGCAAGTGGGCTCCTTGTTTTCATCCGATGCCTGGAACAACGTGACCTTCACCGCAGGCGAGGTAAAAAATCCGCGGCGCAACTTGCCGCTCTCGCTCGCGCTTGGCACCGGGATTGTCACGCTGCTCTATCTCTCAGTGAACTTCATCTACCTCGGCGTGCTGCCTCTGAATGGTGACCCGAACGGAGCCAGCGTATTCGCCCGCGGAATCAAGTACGCGGCGTCTGACCGCGTGGGCACCGCGGCTTTGCAGCAGATGTTCGGCTCCTCCGGCGGCGCGCTAATGGCCATTGCTATTCTTATTTCGACCTTCGGCTGCTGCAACGGGCTGATCCTCTCCGGCGCGCGCGTCTATTACGCCATGGCCAAAGACGGCCTTTTTTTCAAATCCACCGGAGAGCTTCATCGCAAATATTTCACGCCGCGCAATGCCCTCATCGTGCAGGCCATCTGGACCTGCATGCTCTGCGTTTCCGGCACTTACAATGATCTGCTCAACTACGTGATCTTTGCCGTCCTGGTCTTCTATATTCTGACGATTTCCGGGCTGTTCGTACTAAGGCGCAAGCAGCCCCAGGCCGAACGGCCGTATCGCGCTATTGGCTATCCGGTTCTGCCGGCCATTTATATCGTGATGGCGTTGTTTATTGATGTCGTATTATTGCTCTACAAGCCCCAATACACTTGGCCAGGCCTTATCATCGTGCTGCTCGGGATTCCGGTTTACTTCATCTGGTCGCGCCGGAACACGGCAACAGCGCGGTCCTGACAAACCAAAGGAGAACGCCGAATGGCGGACATACTCGCAACCAAACCTCTTAAGACGATTCTTTCTGAAGCCGAAGAAACCGGCGAACACAGTCTTCGGCGCGCTCTGGGGGCCACCAACCTGATCACGCTGGGTATCGGCGCCATTATCGGTACAGGAATTTTCGTACTCACCGGAATTGCCACGGCAAACTTCGCCGGACCCGCCATTGTGCTCTCGTTCATATTGGCAGCTCTGGGGTGCGTGTTTGCAGGGCTCTGCTACGCGGAGTTCGCTTCATTCATTCCGGTCGCCGGCTCCGCCTATACCTATGGTTATGCCACGCTGGGCGAAATTTTTGCCTGGATCATCGGCTGGGACCTGGTCTTGGAATATGCCTTTGGCGCCGCTACCGTCGCGACCGGATGGAGCGGCTATTTCATCAGCCTGCTCGGCGACTTCGGCATCAAGCTTCCCGCGACCATCGCCGGCACCCATTGGGACCAATTTGTCTTTTACAACAACCATTGGGAGAGACTTGCCCAAATCGCCCCCAAGTTGAAGCAGCTCGGCATTGATCCCAACAGCCTTCCGCACCAGCAAGGAGTTTTCAATCTGCTGGGATTTTGCGCCATCGTCTTTTGCACCATCGTGCTGGTGATCGGAATTAAAGAGTCGGCGAACTTCAATTCCGGCATTGTCATCATCAAGGTTGCGGTCCTGCTGGTGTTTCTGGGGATCGGCATCAACTACTTGTCACACCACAGCAACCTGCTCGCCCAGAACTGGCACCCATTCATTCCGGAGCCGACCGGGGTACGAGGCCAATATGGATGGTCGGGCATAAGCGCAGCGGCAGCTCTGATTTTCTTTGCTTACATCGGATTTGACGCTGTCTCCACTGCTGCGCAGGAAGCCAAAAACCCTGGACGAGATATGCCCATTGGCATTCTCGGATCGCTGGTGATTTGCACCATCCTTTACATCCTTGTGGCGGGAACGCTCACCGGACTGGTCAACTACAAATATCTCAATGTGCCCGATCCCCTCGCAGTCGGAATCGATGTCACAGGCACTCGCGGCGGCAGTTTGCTGGTGAAGATTGGCGCGCTCATGGGCCTGACTAGCACGATTGTGGTGATGTTGCTGGGCCAGTCGCGCGTGTTCTTCTCGATGTCTAAAGACGGTTTGCTGCCGAAGATGTTCAGCGCTGTCCATCCGCGATTCAGGACGCCCTGGATTTCCACGTTGACAGTCGGCTTCTTCGTGGCTGCGCTCGCCGCGGCGTTCCCGATCAACTTGCTGGCTGAGATGGTAAACATTGGCACGTTGTTGGCGTTTGTTATCGTGTGTGCGGGTGTCTGGGTCCTGCGCCGGCGTAATCCCAATCTGCCACGACCCTTCAAAACGCCATGGGTTCCGGTGGTCCCGATTCTCGGCATCATTATTTCCGCGTACCTGATGTACAACCTCGCCGTCGCAACATGGATACGGCTTGGCATTTGGCTGGTGATCGGCATGTTCATCTATTTCGGCTACAGTACAAAACACAGTCGGGTGCAGCGCGGCGCCGTTGCCGTAACCGTGCCTCCCGGCGCAAGCAGCTAATCGTTTTTAGGCATGCTTCATGGCCCTCCGTTGCGGCGGAGGGCTTCTGCTTTAGAATCAAACCGCAATGAAGATCGTGACTGCCGCTGAGATGCGCGAGATTGATCGCCTCACCACCGAGCAGTACGGAGTGCCTTCGCTCGCATTGATGGAGAATGCGGGCACCGCAGTCGCCGATTTCGCCCGCAAGCATTTCGAGTTCAACTCGGTCTGCGTGGTCTGCGGCAAGGGCAACAACGGTGGCGATGGATTCGTAGCCGCACGGAAGCTCCAGGAAGCCGGCAAGCAGGTTTCGGTGGTGGTGCTTGCCGCCGGACCACAGGAGTTGCGCGGCGATGCAGCGGAGATGTTCAAGCGGCTTCAGGTGGAACCGCTCTGGATAACCAAGGAAGAGAGCTTTCAACGAGCTGAGGTGCAACAGGCGCTGCGGGCAGAGTTGATCATTGATGCCATCCTGGGTACAGGCTTCAAGCCGCCCATCAAGGGAGTGGCGGCAAGAGCGGTTCAGGCGATCAATTCAGCGCAGGGAGTTGCGGTCGCAATAGATCTTCCTTCTGGGACTGATGCCGATTCGAACGAACCGCCGGAGAATCGTTCAAACTTCGTGCATGCCGATGCCATTGTTTCGTTTACAGCTCCCAAGCCTGCTCTTCTGTTTGGAAACCTCACTGAGGGGCCGATTGCGATCGCATCCATCGGCTCCCCGGAGAAAATCGTCGCGCAGGTGAGCACTCTGCATGAAGACGTGCTGACCGCCACCGGTTTCAAGAGCTTCTCGATCCCTCGCCAGCGCGACGCTAACAAAGGAGATTTCGGGCACGTACTTGTGATCGGAGGATCGGTAGGAAAGTCAGGCGCGGCAGCGATGGCCGGAATCTCCGCGTTACGCTCAGGTGCAGGATTGGTGACAGTTGCATGCCCCAAGTCCGTGCAACCCGTCATCGCAGTATCCGCGCCCGAGTTGATGACCGAACCTCTCCCTGAAACCAGCGAAGGCACAATTTCGTTGCTCGCGCTGGCTGGACGTGAGCAACTGATGAAAGGGAAGTCGGTTGTGGTGATCGGCCCTGGCATTTCGCGCAATCCGGAAACTGCGGAGTTCGTGCGAGATCTGGTGAGTGTCTGCTCGGTGTCGATGGTGATTGATGCCGACGGCCTGAATGCGTTTGAAGGCCGGGCGGAAGAGATTCGCCCCGATGAAGCGGTTGATCCATTCGCGATCCGGGTGCTCACGCCGCATCCGGGCGAGATGTCACGTCTGGCGGGTATCCCGACCGGGCAGGTGCAACGTAACCGTGTTGCGACTGCAATGAAAGTGGCGATAGAAACGAGAGCCTGCGTTGTTCTGAAAGGCCACAATACGGTGATTGCAAATCTGGAAGGACACGTGTGGATCAACACCACGGGGAATCCGGGAATGGCGAAAGGCGGCTCGGGCGATGTGCTTTCGGGAGTGATTGCAGGAATTCTGGCGCAAGCACCGACATCACAAGAGATGAACACGTGGCAGGCTGAGTGGAGAGGTGAGAGCGATCTTAGCGACTTGCCAATCCCAGGAGTTTACAGATGGATCTCCAAAAATGATCCTGAAGCTGCTTCCATAAGGGAATTGGCTACTCAGTATAGAAAGACTCACGACACAAAACTGCTTGCAGAGATCAGCAACAAGATGAAGGAGAAAACCAGGCAGGCCATC